>JACMND010000052.1 GCA_014378705.1 Pedobacter sp.
ATTTCGAAGATGAGCATATTGGAAGATCTTTTACACTTTCAGGAAAATCACATTCATGAGACCGACCGATAAGCTGACTTTCAAGACCCAGCGAACAAATGATCTCCGTGGCTGCAGGTAAAAGGGAAATTATTCTAAGCTCAGACATTTTTACAATTTTATGTAAATGTACAAATGTTTGCTCCCTGCGTTAACTTGTAATTGCATTCTGAACTCGCAGGCTTTTTTTTAGCTTTTTATGGAAAGCTGTAAGTTACCGATCACTGGATTTTAACTACCGACAACTAAATATTTTTAAATGAATTATCAAGTTGGAGTATATTTAGGTAACGCTGATAACGCTGACAGGGTTTTAAACCCTGTCAGCGTTATAAATTTTTATTGATTTCCCGTGGCTTGCTCGTTTTGCTTCAAGTCATCATTAGTAACGCCACGCTTTTTTCCAGGTGCCTGCATGGTCATTTTTCCGAAGCGGTAGCTAAAGCTTACTCCGAAGGACCTGAATGGGAGAGAAAAATTACTTGTCTGAGTAAAATCCGTTCCGGAAATATTCTGACGAAAGTTTTTGTTCTCATTAAACGGATCGATAATTGTTAGTCCGACACTAGCCTTTTTATCCAAAATCTGTTTTTTAAGACCTAAATTCCACATATTAAATGATGGATTTTTACCCTGCGCGGTACGGCGCGGAGAATTTGTTATCAGGAAGGTTTCAAATGTCAGTCCTTTAGGAAATGCATAAGTTCCCATCAAAAATCCATTGTACAGCATTTGTACACCAGAGTTAGCGTTTGTTACAGAAACACTGTTATTTGTATTGATATCGTATGTGAATACATTGAAATTTCCCCTTAAGGTAAATAACTTAACAGGATTTATCTGCCCGAAAAAATTAAACCCGATTGAATTATTGTTTCCCACGTTACGGTAAGTGGTTTTGGAACCTGTGACATTGTTTCCTGTCGTAGGATCTGTTACCGAGATCGGAATTACAAAACTTTCGATTATATCATTGGTCCGGCGATAAAATACTGAGGCATTTACCACCGTAGTTTTTACGAACATGGAATAATTAAATTCGATATTCTGGGATAATTCAGGTTTCAAAGAAGGATTACCCTGAGATTGATTGAATATATCCGAACTGTTTAGGAAAGGATTCAGGTAAAACAAGCTTGGTCTTTGTAGGCGCTGATTATAACTTAATTTAATTGAAGAAAAGTTCTTAAATGTCCTTGAGATCACCACACTTGGAACCAGATTATAATAGCTGCTGCTGAATGGAGAAACTCCCGTTCCAACACTTCTTGCATCACCCTCAATATCGGTTGCCTCATAACGAGCACCGGCACGGATACCGTATTTTTTTGCTAAAGTAAAACCCATTGTAGCATAAGCAGAATAAACATCCTGATTATAATCATAGATATAGGTACGGGATGCTATCGGTGTAAACGCATTGCTGGAGGAATTAAAGTTTCGAGTGCGGTTATCACTTACAATATCTCTTAATATTCCCTTAACCCCGGTTTCTAACGTAAGCTTTTTGAAAGGATGGGTATAGTCAAGTTGTATGGTATTTTCGGTATTATCTGCATTATTATCCCCGTATTCATCTACCATAGTATTGGAAAAATCAGTAACATAATTATTTAGTTGAACGCTGTGAGTTAACTGATATGCTACAGATACCTGCTGATCCTTTTTCTTAAACTTATGCAGATAATCGCTGCTCCAGTCGAAACCATTCATTTCTACAGAATTATTACTTAGGCGGGTAAAGGTAAAAGGTACGCCAGCAAATGTATTCTGGTTAATATTACTCCCGTCTACTTTGGTATTGAAGCCATTCAAACGAATATTCGAACTGATTGAATTAAAGCTATTAAAATCATAATCAGCTCCAATAGAACCATTTGCGGCAAGACGGTCTGACTCGCTTTTACCTGTCTGGCTTAAAACCTGTGACCTATTGTTCGATGAGCGGTTAAAGGAAATTGTACTGGTTTGAGGCCATGAATAAAATCCGCCGCCATTAGCGGTAACTGCTAACCTTCCCGTTTTTGCATTCAGATTAAGGTTACCGCTGTTCTGACGAGTGCCAACCCCCGCATTTATGGAACCGCTTACACCAGCAAGGTTATTCTTTTTAGTAATAATGTTAATAATACCAGAAGTACCTTCAGCATCATATTTAGCTGAAGGAGATGTGATTACCTCAACATTTTTTATCTGGTCAGAAGGGATGGCCTTTAACGCATCAGCCATGTTATTTGCCATCGAGCCGGAAGGTTTTCCGTTGATCAGCACTCTCACATTTTGACTGCCTCTCAATGAAACATTACCTTCAAAATCTACTGAAAGAAGGGGTACTTTACGAAGGACATCCGTCGCATTTCCACCAGCTATAGCAACATCCTGCTCCGCATTATATACCAGTTTATCGATCTTATTTTCAACGATTGGAGTAGTGCCTGTTACCACCACTTCTCCCAACATTTTCTGGTTTGGAGATAAAAGGATCCTTCCGAGATTCAGATCCGGTTTCTCAGGGGTAGTTTTAACGGAATCAATGATTTTAGTCTGATAACCTAGAAAAGCAATGGTAATCCGATATGAACCCACTGAAATTTTATCAATCTTAAATGATCCCCTTTCATCTGTCATGGCACCGTTTGTGCTTTTTGCGGTTCCGGCACGTCCAACAGCAATTGTAGCATAGTCTACAGGCTTCCTTGTAACAGAATCGAGAATAGTTCCGGCAATTCTTCCGGTAACGCCACTGACAGCTGCTCCTGCTAAACCCTGTGCCGATGCCCCACCTATAGATGATATTAAAGTTAATAATAGTAAAAATCGTTTCATGTAATTGGTTTTTAAATTAGTCGCAGCACTTCAGCGATTGTTACATAGAGGTGTATGCAGAAGATTTTAGCAGTAAAAAGATTTCAAAAGCAGAGACCGCCTTAATTAATTTACTAAAAAAAATTAGGTGCCCTAAATTACGACGTTAATTATTTTCCCCTTGACGAAAATGATCTTCTTATGAACTTTGCCTTCCATATATTTCAGGACTTCCTGATTTGAAATTACAAGCTGTTCTACTTCGGGCTGAGACAGGCTTAATGAAATATTAAGATTTAACCTGGTTTTCCCATTGATGGAAACCGGGTAAGAAAACTCATTTTCTACTAAATATTCAGGATTGAATACCGGATAACTCACTTCAGAAATAGTTCCTGCTTTATTTCCAAGCAGCGTCCACAATTCTTCTGTAATATGAGGGGCATAAGGCTGAAGGACAATAACCAGATCTTCAAGAATCTTACTTTTATTGCATTTAAGTTCTGTCAGCTCATTTACACAGATCATGAAACTAGATACTGAGGTATTAAATGAGAAACGTTCTATGTCCTGTTCAACCTTATGGATGATTTTATGCAAAGCCTTGTATTCTACTTTTAAAGGTTCTTCATTCGAAACGTTAAAATTGAATTCATCATCATGAAAAAGCTTCCAAAACTTGCGCAGGAATTTAAAAACACCTTCTATGCCATTTGTATTCCATGGTTTGCTTTGTTCCAAGGGACCCAGAAACATCTCATACATCCGGAGCGTATCTGCACCGTAACGTTCGTTAAGGTCATCGGGGCTTACAACATTAAATTTAGATTTGGACATTTTTTCAACCTCTACACCACAGATATACCTTCCATTTTCCAGGATAAAATCAGCATTTTCGTACTCAGGTCTCGATGATTTAAATTTCTCAGTATCAAGTATCTCATTTTCTACAATATTTACATCTGTATGTAGTGCCGAGGTTTTGTACTCTCCTTTTAAGCCGTAAGAAACAAAAGTATTGACGCTTTGACCCTCATCATCAATTAGCCTGTAAACGAAATTTGATCTACCCTGAATCATTCCTTGGTTAATCAGCTTTTTGAATGGCTCTTCTTCTGTAACATATCCACGGTCCTTCAGAAATTTATTCCAGAAGCGGCTGTAAAGCAAATGCCCGGTAGCATGCTCAGAACCGCCAATGTAAAGGTCTACATCTTTCCAGTATTCAATGGCTTCTTTAGATGCAAACTCATTATCATTTTTCGCATCCATATACCTGTACCAGTACCAGCTGGAGCCCGCCCAACCTGGC
>JACMND010000053.1 GCA_014378705.1 Pedobacter sp.
CGAGCGGTACTTCAAAAAATGAAGCTTCCAGGAAAGAGAAGACAAGTCATACTATTGGAGTTTCGGAAAGTAAAATTGCGGGCGGTACTTCAGAAAATGAAGCTTCCAGGAAAGAGAAGACAAGTTATACTGCGACAGACAGTCTTATCTATACAAGAGCTGACGTAACCCTGCACGGAAATGGGAGTAACGTTGAACTTGCTAATTACAAAGGCCTGATTTTCCTTGACGAAATTGAAAAGATTGATAAAAATTTGTTGAAAAAAATAGATCCAAGCACTATCGAATCCATGAAGGTTCTCAACAATGAATCTGCTGTAAAAAAATATGGCAAGAGGGGAAAAGACGGTGCTATCGAAATCACAACTAAGAAGAAGTAATAAGGCCAGGATATAAACTCATAACCTGTAAGTGCTGCTGTTCTTCTTTGCGGATTTTCGAGTCATAAGTCGGAATTCAGATGTTTTGCCTTATATTGATCTTAGTTATCCATCCGCCACTATATTCATGAGCATGAAAAACCTAATTTATTTTATCTCCTTTCTTACATCAGGTATTCTTTTCAGTTGCAATCAGCCTCAATATAATGCTGATCAAACTGCTGATAGTACTTTGAAAGCAGCAATTAAAGACCAGTGTTATCGTGCAATATCTGAAGCAGATACCGCCAACTTGACGATCAGGACTGCTGCAGATGGAAAAGTGACAGGTGAGCTGGAGATGAGATATGGGCTGAAGCCAAATGCTGTGGAAAGGGTAATCAACAATGGAAAAGTCGACGGAAGTTTTCGGGGGGACACCTTGTTCCTTAACTATCTGTATACCTCTGGTGCGCTTAACAGAACGCTATATCAAAACCCTTTGGCTTTACTAAAAGACGGAGAAAAACTGGCTCTTGGCGTTGGGGAAATTGAAACCTCTGTTGGCCGATCTTATTTTGTTAAGAATAAACCAATAGATTTTGGGAAGGGGAGGTTTAAATTCAATCCTACCGAATGCAAATAGCAGGAACTAACTTAAAAAAATAGCTCGTCCAATACGCATTGAACGAGCTATTTTAATATATGGGAGGTGTAGATTAAACCTCGTCTTTAATCAGCCTTGCTGTAAAATAATCCCGGTTCATGCGGGCGATATTGCTTATAGAAATTTCTTTTGGGCATTCAGCTTCGCAGGCACCTGTGTTAGTGCAGTGGCCAAAACCTTCTGCATCCATTTGTGCCACCATTGCCTGAACCCGGCGGTAACGTTCCGGTTGTCCCTGAGGCAACAACGCCAGCTGGGAAACTTTAGCCGAAACAAACAGCATCGCGGAAGCATTTTTACAAGCTGCCACACAGGCACCACATTGGATACAGGTTGCAGAATTAAACGCTTCGTCGGCAATAACTTTCGGAATCGGAATTTCATTTGCATCCGGTACACCGCCTGTATTCACAGAAATAAAGCCTCCGGCCTGCTGAATCCGATCAAAAGCCTGGCGGTTTGTAGAAAGGTCTTTAATAACCGGGAAGGCAGCTGCACGCCATGGTTCAATCACAATCGTTTCGCCATCCTTAAAACTACGCATGTGTAACTGGCAAGACGTAGTGGCATGTTTTGGCCCATGCGGCCGCCCGTTAATATGAAGTGAACAGCTTCCGCAAATTCCTTCACGACAATCATGATCAAAATGGATCGGATCCTCGTACTTTTTAATCAGACCTTCATTCACCACATCCAGCATCTCGAGGAAAGACATATCCGGAGATATATTCTTAGCTGAGTAAGTTACCATCTGTCCTTTAGCTTCCGCATTTTTCTGACGCCAAACTTTTAACGTCAAATTCATATTTTCACTCATGTATTTTGAGATTTAAGATCTAAGATTTGAGATGAAAGAATTTTACGTTCTTACATCTCATATCTCCTATCTAATTACTTATAACTTCTCTGTGACAGTTTAACATTTTCATAAACCAGTTCCTCCTTGTGAAGTTCTTCAGGAGAATTATCTGCTTTGTACTCCCAGGCAGCAACGTAGGCATAATTTTCATCATCACGCAGGGCTTCACCCTCTTCAGTTTGGCTTTCTAAACGGAAGTGACCACCGCAGGATTCTCTTCTATCTAACGCATCATCAACCATCAATTCACCGAGCTCCAAAAAGTCTGCCACACGTCCGGCTTTTTCAAGCGATGTATTAACCTCTTCATTTGTTCCCGGAACGATAGCGTCTTTCCAGAAACTGGCACGAAGTTCCTGAATCAGTCCTTTTGCTTTAATCAGGCCTTCTTCGCTACGGGCCATACCACAATATTCCCACATGATCAAACCCAGATCCCGATGAAATTCATCTACCGTACGGGTTCCTTTTAACGAAAGTAATTTTTGGATACGTTCTTCTACGTGTTTTTTTGTTTCTGCAAAAGCGGGATGGCTTGTATCAACCGCTGCCGGACCGATGGTAGCAAGATAATCTCCAATTGTATAAGGAATCACGAAGTACCCATCTGCAAGTCCTTGCATTAGTGCGGAAGCACCAAGGCGATTAGCACCGTGATCAGAAAAGTTAGCTTCCCCTAAGCAATATAATCCCGGAACCGTCGTCTGTAAATTGTAATCAACCCAAAGGCCACCCATCGTGTAGTGAACGGCAGGATATATACGCATCGGCTGTTGATATGGATTTTCATCGGTGATCTGGTAATACATATCAAACAGGTTACCATACTTGGCACGGACAGAATCTTCACCTAAGCGGCTGATTGACTCTGCGAAATCAAGATAAACGGCTATCCCCGATTTACCTACCCCGCGGCCTTCATCAACAATTTCTTTGGCGTTCCTGGATGCTACGTCACGTGGAACCAGATTGCCAAAAGCAGGGTATTTTCTTTCTAAAAAGTAATCACGGTCTTCTTCTTTCAGATCAGTGACTTTAATCTCTGATTTACGTAATTTCTCCGCTATCTCTTTAGTTTTGGGGGCCCAAACCCGTCCGTCATTTCTTAAAGATTCAGACATCAGCGTTAGTTTAGACTGATGTTCGCCGCTAACAGGAATACAGGTAGGATGAATCTGGGTGAAACAAGGATTACCGAAATAGGCGCCTCTTTTATGAGCTTTCCAGGTTGCTGTTACGTTGCAGCCCATTGCATTGGTAGACAGATAAAATACATTTCCGTAGCCTCCGGTACATAATAAGACCGCATGTGCTGCATGTGATTCAATTTCTCCGGTAATCAGATCACGGGTTATAATTCCCTTGGCCTGCCCATCAACAGTAACCACGTCCATCATTTCGTGACGGCTGTACTGCTCAATCTTTCCTAGCTTGATCTGACGGCTTTGTGCGGAATAAGCACCCAATAACAATTGCTGTCCGGTTTGACCCCGGGCGTAAAATGTTCTGGAAACTTGTGCACCGCCAAAAGAACGGTTATCCAATAAACCGCCATACTCACGTGCAAACGGAACGCCTTGAGCCACACACTGATCAATAATATTTACAGAAACATCAGCTAAGCGATATACGTTTGCTTCCCTGGCCCTGTAATCTCCACCTTTAACAGTATCATAAAATAACCTGAAGACGCTATCACCATCGTTCTGGTAATTTTTTGCGGCGTTGATGCCACCCTGAGCGGCAATAGAATGCGCCCGGCGTGGGCTATCCTGAAAACAAAAAGATTTTACATTGTAACCTAATTCTGCTAAAGACGCCGCTGCCGAAGAACCGGCCAATCCAGTTCCTACCACAATTACGGTATATTTCCGTTTGTTGGATGGGTTTACCAGTTTAAGATTGAACTTATGTTTCGACCATTTTTCAGCTAATGGACCGTCCGGAATTTTACTGTCTAACATCATTTTAGATTTCTTAACCCTTTCGGGGATTCACATCTATTTAAAAAAGTATATATATAAAGGCATGGCGGCAAAGCCCAAAGGAATCAATACGCCAAAAACCCATTCACCCAAAAATCTGATGGCTGGAACATACTTACTATTATTCCATCCCAGCGTTTGAAATGCACTACGGAAACCATGAATCAGGTGAAAAGATAAAGCAGACATAGCTATCACGTAAAGTAATACATACCACCACTGTTTAAATGATTCGTAAACAATCTTATATAGATCTTTGGCTATTAAAACTTGCACTCCCGCCGGTGCATCAACGTAATCAGCGTGTGCTATCTCCTGACCGTTAAAAGGAATTGGTGTTATTTTTACATCATTCGGATTGGTCAAACTAACTTCGTAACGAGCGGTTGGTAATTCGCCCCAATGGTAACGGGCCCAAAAATTACTCATGTGCACCACTAAAAATACTAAAATGATTGTACCTAAAATACCCATGTTACGGGATGACCATGGACTGTTTGCTTTTCCATCATAACTCGCATAACCCACAGGGCGAGCCTTGTTTTTGTTTCTGGTTAAGACCAGTGCGTAAACAGAATGAACAATAATGGAAGCATAAAGCAGATAGGAAATAACTTTAATAGGCGGAAAATGGGTCATAAAATAGGAGTAAGCGTTAAACGCCTGTCCCTGATCATCTTTAAACAATTGTAAATTTCCTATCAAATGCACAATTAAAAACGTACACAGAAATAATCCCGTTAAACTCATTATCAATTTTTTCCCTAATGAGGAGGAAAAAGTCTGTGCGAACTTGCTCATTACCTTTTATTCGTTTTAATTTTTGTGTTGCAAAAGTATCTATTAAATGCTTAAAAATGTATAAGTGTTGGGTTTGAACAAAGTATTTAAACTATTTAGAAACAGTCTAAACATTGTGATTGCGGAACACTTATATGAAACGGATAATCTTAAAAAATGTAAATGATAAGGCCTCTCAGCTTCAATTTACGATGAAATGTAATCATATGGATTTTGCTACAAAGACACAATTGAATCCTTTAAAACCCCAAAGACCAGATCGCTTTCATCACACTGCAAACAAACCTTACCTGTAAATTTCCCGAAAGCTGGTAATATCGCTTGTTTATTCCCAAAGTGAAAACATGGCAGAGTTAGAGATTGCCTGCCTTTTCCGCGAAGCTGAATACCGGGATGTATGTGCCCGCTAATTATATATGGAGATTCTTCGTTTAATTTCTGTAACGGCAATGGTTTATGTATAAATCGAAACGGGCCTTTATCATACAAATGACAAAGCAGAAATTCTGATTGAAGATAAACGTTATCGGCTATGATATCATGATTTCCTTTAACAAGTATCATTTCTACTTTTTTAAATAAATCACGCCAAAGTATCAGCCAATCCCAGTCATTGTTAAGATCGCTGTGGAAAAGGTCTCCTAAAAAAATAATTTTTTCTGGTTTGTAAAAATGTATCAGATCGCTTAACATTCCTAGATCTTCCTGCTCCAGTACGCGTGGGATTGCAATTCCGGCTTTACGAAAATGACCAACCTTGCCTAAATGAACATCAGCTACGACAAGTATTTTTTCTTCCTGCCAGAATAAGGCCTTTTGGGGAAGTAATAGTAAATCTTGATCAAGAAAATTGAAATGGAATGGGGTACCGGGCATCATTGCCTCAAAAATAACAAAGCCTTCCGGGATTAGGGAAGGCTTTGTTGATAAATTGACCAAAGGATTATCTTACCTGAAACTGATAGCGCATTTGGTAACCCTCAGGGGTAATTGCATTAATAGTTGCCATATTATTTTTGGCTGATGAAATAGCCACATCAATATCGGTGGTCTTATTAATTGGTTGTCCGTTTACAGAAACAATGACCGTTCCTGCCGGAACTTCAAGCTGATCTAAAAATCCGCCTTCCTGAACACTGGTGACAACAACTCCAGAGTTAATTTTGTATTTTAACTTTTGCGCCTGGCTTAAAGGAGAAAAATTAGCACCCAGATTTTTTTTAACTGCTTCTGCAGATCCATTATTTTCATTGCTGGCAGTTCTTATACTTGATTCTGCTTTTAAGGTAACGTTAACATTTTTGGTTGATCCGTCTCTTAAGTAAGATAACTGGACTCTATCGCCAGGGCGAAGACGTCCTACCCGTTCCTGAAGATCTGATGAGTAAGCAATACGATTGCCATCAACTTTGGTCAGAATATCACCCTTTTTAAGACCTGCCGCTTCAGCGCCTCCTCCGGGAACCACACCATTAACGTACAATCCGTTAATTTCATTTATACCCAGTTGTTTAGCTTGTTCCGCATCCAGATCGGTAAAGCTTACGCCTATAAAACCTCTTTTAACAGAGCCGAATTCTTTAAAATCATCCAGAACTTTTTTAGCCAGATTGATTGGGATTGCAAAGCCATATCCTTCATAATTTCCGGTTTGAGATGCGATAGCGGCGTTAATACCGATCAGCTCACCACGTGTATTTACTAGAGCGCCACCACTATTACCCCGGTTAATTGCCGCGTCAGTTTGTATAAATGATTCTATTGCGGTGGATGGCTGAAGTTCACCTCCCGGTGAAGGCCTTTCCGAATTATTTAAAATGCCTATTGACCTACCTTTTGCACTAACAATACCGGCAGTAACTGTGGTGTTTAACGCAAAAGGATAACCTACAGCCAGTACCCATTCTCCAACGCGTACATCATCTGAATTACCAAGTTTTACCACCGGAAAATTATTTCCCTCAATTTTTATAAGTGCCAGGTCAGTATTGGCGTCGCGGCCAATTACTTTAGCTTCAATAGATCTTTTATCAGGAAGGATCACATTGATCTTGTCTGCATTTTCAACGACATGGTTGTTAGTTACGATATAACCGTCATTTGAAATTAAGACTCCGGAGCCGGAGCCCATTGACGGACCGCGTTGCGGTCGCCCGCGGTTTCCGAAAAAATCTTCAAACATATCCTGAGCCGGATCTGAACTACCATTTTTTGCAGACGAAGTTCCATAGGTAGTTTTTATATGCACTACTCCCGGCGTAACTGCAGCCGCTGCCTGGGTAAAATCTAATTCGCCGGTTGATGAAATAACCGTAGAAGGATTGTTTGTAAAATAAACCTTTTGCTTTTCATCAAAAGATAATTTATCACCTTGTTTAATTTCTACCAGCTTGTAAGCGCCGATAGCAACCGCTCCGCCGAGGCAGGCAGTTAAAAATGTAATCCCTATTTTTTTCATTTTTTAATATATTATTACTGAATGTTTTTAATACCTAGTCTTTGTAACTTTACCAAAATTATACCATTAAACGTAAATTGTAAGTTTGAGATACCATAGCGCATGTTAAAATATGTTAAAGTATTTTTTTTAAATAATTACCGGGCAAAAGACTCTAACTCCTATAAAAATTAAACTCTCTAAAAGTTTTATCTACAGCTTAAAGCGTTAAAATTTGACAAAAAAACTCAGGTAATTTCAATCAACTAGTTTCTTACGACTTTAAGTTTGAATGATTTTAAAAATTATTTTTATGAAAATGCAATTTTTTAAGTACCAGGGGGTCGGGAATGATTTTATTCTAATTGATAACCGGGATAGTCAAATAAACCATCAGCAGCCGGAATTTATCCAGCAATTATGTAACCGCCGGTTCGGTATTGGAGCAGATGGCCTTTTAGTATTGCAAAAAAAGGAAGGGTATGATTTTGAGATGGTTTACTACAATGCAAACGGGCAGCCGGGCAGCATGTGCGGAAACGGTGGAAGATGTTTGGTTGCTTTTGCAAAACATTTAAAACTGATTGGAAATGAAACCCACTTTTTGGCAGTTGACGGCCCGCACTATGCCACAATTTCCGATGCGGGTAATTGGGTTAGTCTTAAAATGATTGATGTGGACATTATAAAAAAAGATCACGACGCGTTTGTGTTGGATACCGGCTCGCCGCATTATGTAAAACTTGTTACAGATTTAGATCAAATAAATGTTTTTAATGACGGCAGAATCATACGTAATAACAGCAATTACAATGAAAACGGCATTAATGTAAATTTTGTTGAAGATTTTGAAGACCACTATTTTGTTAGAACATATGAACGCGGAGTTGAAGACGAAACATTTGCTTGCGGAACAGGCGTTACGGCCGTAGCCTTGGCAATGGCTAAAAAGAAAGGCCATTTTGGGCTGATCAACACGCCGATTCGTGTTCAGGGTGGAAAGCTAAATATCAGGTTTAACTACGATGGTTTACGGTTTAGCGATATATTTCTTGAAGGGCCGGCTACGTTTGTTTTTAAGGGAGAAATGGAAATAGAATCAGTTAAAGCGATTACTGGTGATACACCGGTTCCATTGGAAGCGTAAACCAGAATGTGCTTCCCTCGTCCTGTATGCTTTCAACACCAATTTTTCCTGAATGATTTTTTATTATTCCGCTGCAAATATAAAGCCCTAAGCCTAAACCCTGAACCACAGTTCCTGTTTCTTCAATCCTGTAAAAACGCTCAAAGATGAGCGGGATTTTATTTTGAGGAATTCCGATACCGTAGTCTTTGACATAAAACTTCATGTTATCTTTTTCCTTTTCAATACCTAAAACTATATTGGTTGAACCGGGTGAAAATTTTGCTGCGTTTGTTAAAAGATTGACAATTACTTGTTGTATCCGCCTGGAATCAGCGTTTACAAAAATTTCAGGAAGAGATGCGATGGTATAAATATGATGTGAAATATGTTGCATTTCATCAACTGTTTCTTTAACCAGTTCATGAAACGGAGTTACCGCTTTTTCTAAAGTAAGCCGTCCGCTTTGAATTCTTGTCACATCAAGAAGTTCATTAACCAGTGTGGTAAGCCGGTTTACTTGTTTATTGGCACTGCTTACAAATGGTCGCAGAGGCGAAAACTCTTCCATACTTTCAGTACGACGTTCTAAAATTTGAATAGAAGCTTTCATACTTGTTATCGGTGTTTTAAGTTCATGAGACGCAATGCTCATAAACTCATCCTTTGCCTGGTTTTGATGTCTGATTAATAGTTTAGAATTGACGAGTTGTCTAATCAAATCAGATGTAAACCAGCCCGAAACGCTTAGTATCATTAAAATTAAAACAACGTTAAAATAGAGCAGTAAACCGGTTATCGCACGGAAAGCTTCACTCAGAATACTGGAAAACGAATGCTGATGAATGGAAAGACTTTTATTTAAACCCTCAATTTTATTTAAGTAAACCGCCCTTTTTATAGGGGTTAATGTTTGTAATACATTTTCTTTGCGGATGGATTTTCCGATTAGATGAAGTTGAGCGATGTAACGATCCGCGGAAGTCCATTGCTCGATAATCTGTTTAAAATAAAAAATATCATTAAAATTGTCATACAGCCAGATCATATCATCAATATCAGATGACTGATTACGGCCTTGTAAAAAGCCCTCGGTAATGTTTGATTTGCTGTCATTTTTCTGTAGTCCGATCCTGGCGATGCTATCACCGATAGGAACGGTAATTTCACGCTCAAAAAGTATAAAGTAAGCTTTGTTACCAGAATCCAGGTAAGAAATTAATGAACGGGTTGCTTCTTTTTGTCCTTTTGAATATTCTGATTCAACATTTGCAAATGCCCGAATAGCTGAAATGATTCTTATGGATAAATAATTTAAGCCGATTAATGAAACAGATGTAAACAGGATGACAATTCCAATAATAAGTGCATATCGCCGGTTTTCCTGAAAAGCCTTCATCGAAAATCAATTATTCTGTATAATAATTAATTTTTACGGTTTAAAGGGTTCAAAGGTTCCCCTATAATTCAAGTTAAATCTTTAGGAGGTATTTAATTTAAAATAGATTCTTGCAAGTATAAAATTCTAATTAGGTTTGAGGTTTTTTAGCTGTTTAACTTGCTAAAATTTATTTTATTTAGGATGTTAAGGATTGACAGCAGTAAACCTTGTAAGGTTGTTTACGCTATTTGCAAGCATGAATATCTGGGATATTTAATTGAGCCACACGTAGTTCAATTAAACGCCAATGGCGATTTTTCATTAACCTATCAAAGGCTTTTTAGTAATACTGCTGAAGAATTTTCTAGCATTTTAAATGACCTGGATTTTAAACTTATTAAACTTCTTGAAGAAACCGAGCAGTCTCACCTTATCAAACGGTTTCATAAAAAACCTATTCGACCTTTAGAATACTTCAGTACCATATTTAATGAAACTTTATATGATATTTTTCGGGTTAAAATTGATAAGAGAATAGTTGAGGCTCTTTCCCTGTTACAGAATAAGGAGATATTTTTAATGGGGAAAGAAGGTTGGCCGGCAGAAAAGCGCTTAAATATTGCTAATGAACCGGCTTCTGTTTTATTTCATTTTAGAAGAAATGAAAATGAGACAAGGTACTTTCCAACCATTAAATATCAGGGCCTGCGTATTGAATTTATGTTTAAGGATGCAGTGTTAATTTGCAATCAGCCTGCATGGCTGCTTCTTGAAGAGACTTTATATTCTTTTAAGGATGATCTGGAAGGTAAAAAGCTTCAGCCATTTCTTGCTAAACGATATATTTCTATACCAAAATCATCAGAGAAAACCTACTTTGAAAAATTTGTAGCCCCACTTATAGAAAAGCATCCGGTGTACGCCGAAGGTTTTGAGATTAGAAATGAGCGCTTTGAAGCCATACCTGTGTTAAAGGTTCTTTATGTTGATGGTGGATTATCTCAACTACAGTTATATTACCGTTATGGAAGTTTCATTTTTCCTGCCGGCAGTGACCGTAAAGTGTCTGTAAGGACAGAAAAGCAAGGAGACAAATATATTTTTCATCGGGTTAATCGATCACTTATATGGGAAAAAGGCAAACAATTAATATTAAAAAATCTGGGATTAAACACAGACGGATCTTTACTTAACACTTTTAAACATAACAATTTACATCCTGAAGAACATCAACATGACGTTTTCAATATTATTGACTGGCTTAATGAGCACCATGACAAACTTGAGCAAGATGGATTTACTTTTGAACAGGCAGAAGGTGGAAAGCGGTTTGTATTAGGAACCAGTAGGATAGACCTGCAAATAAAAGAAGGCAATGATTGGTTTGATATTAATGCGATGGTGCATTTTGGCCCATACCAAATTCCCTTCATTCAGCTAAAAAATCATATTCTTAACAAGATCAGGGAGTTTAAGTTGCCTTCCGGCGAAATTGCTATCATACCGGAAAAATGGTTCGCTCAATTTAGCAACCTTTTACTGTTTACAGAAGGCAGCCACAACTTAAAGCTGAAGAAGTACCATTTCGGTTTGGTAAATGACTTTCAGGATAGTGAACTTACAACCATTACGATGGATCGTAAACTTCAAAAACTGGCTGGTTTTGAAGAAATAGATGAACTAGACCCACCCCTAAATTTTAAAGGGACTTTAAGACCCTATCAAAAAGCAGGATACAATTGGTTTCATTTTTTACGGCAGTATAATTTTGGGGGTTGCCTTGCAGATGATATGGGCTTAGGTAAAACGGTTCAGACTTTGGCTTTGCTGCAAAAAATTAAAGAAGAAAGTTTGGTAACTGATGGCCGCTTTACTTCATTAATTGTAATGCCAACTTCATTGGTTTATAACTGGCAGAATGAAGCCCAAAAGTTTGCGCCTCAGTTAAGGATATTGGTTCATACAGGAAGTTCCAGAACTAAAGAAGCCGCGGCATTTGTTGATTTTGATATCGTTATAACAACGTATGGAGTTACACGGGTAGATGTTGAAGTTTTAAAAAGTATGTATTTCCATTATATAATCCTTGACGAAAGCCAAAACATAAAAAACCCCGCCTCTAAATCTTTCCGTGCCGTAAAAATGCTTAAATCAAAACACAAATTAATTTTAAGTGGCACACCTGTAGAAAACTCAGTAAACGATCTCTGGACACAGATGTCTTTTATCAACCCTGGCTTACTGGGAAGTCATTATTTTTTTCAGACAGAATTTGTGATACCGATTGAAAAGAAAAAAGATGAGGAAAAAGCCCGTAAGCTGCAGGCTATGATCAAACCTTTTATTTTACGAAGAACTAAATCGCAGGTTGCTACAGAACTTCCACCAAAAACGGAGAACCTTTTCTATTGCCAAATGAGCGAAGATCAGAATGAATACTATGAAAAAATAAAATCAGAATACCGGAATGAGCTTTTAATGAGCCTGGAGGACGGAACTTTTAGCAGATCACAGGTAAAAGTTTTACAGGGATTAACTAAATTAAGGCAAATTGCGAATCATCCGCTGATGATTGATGCTGGTTACAAAGGTGATTCAGGAAAGTTTACGAATGTTATCCATACGCTGGAAAACGTGTTGTCACGCGGCCACAAAGTGCTGGTTTTTTCTCAGTTTGTAAAGCAATTAGACATTTATCGTCAACATTTAAATAAGGAAAAAATTGCATTTTCATACCTGGATGGCACAACAAATAACCGTGGAGAAGTCGTTAAAGAGTTTCAGGATAACGATGATATTAAATTGTTTTTAATCTCAATTAAAGCAGGTGGTGTCGGGTTAAATCTTACGCAGGCTGACTATGTTTTCATCCTTGATCCGTGGTGGAATCCGGCGGTAGAGCGGCAAGCAATTGACAGAACGCACCGCATCGGGCAAACTAAAAATGTTTTTATTTATAAATTTATTACAAAGAATACGGTTGAGGAAAAAATTCTTGCCTTACAGGCCCGTAAACAACAGGTTGCTGAAGCGTTAATTACTACAGAAGAAAGTTTTGTTAAATCTTTAACAGCAAGTGACATAAGTGAGATACTGAATTAAAACAAAGTGAAAAAAATTAACCTGCCATGTTATCTATACTGTCCGAAAGGATTTTAATATATTCTGCTCTGGATATAAATTCTGCACCCATACTTTCCAGGTGGGCGTTGTGCATCTGACAATCAATCATACGGAGGTTTGTTCTTCGGCAAAGTGTAATTAATGCAAGTTTAGAAGCATTGCTAACTTTACTGAACATGCTTTCTCCACAAAAAACTCCATTTATTTTTACCCCGTACAAGCCACCTACCAGGCTTTTATTTTCCCATACTTCCAAAGAATGAGCGTAACCTTGTACGTGTAATTCAATGTAGGCATCTTTCATTTCATCTGTAATCCAGGTGCCGGGTTGCCCGGAACGGTTGATGGTTGCGCAGGCTATAATCACTTGCTCAAAGCTCGTGTTCATGGTAACATGTAATCCTTTACTACGAATAAGCTGTTTCATGCTTTTTGATACTTTAATTTTTTCGGGAAACAAAACATATCGCTCATGCGGTGAATACCATAAAATGGGTGTTTCATTTGAAAACCAGGGAAATATTCCGTTATTGTATGCCAGTAACAGACGCTCTACTGATAAGTCGCCACCAACAGCAAGCAGCCCGTCATTATCCGCCAAGGCCGGATCTGGAAACCAAATTTTTTCATTATCTAATTGGTAAATCAATTTATAGATTTCTTATTTTATTTTTTTTAAAAGAAGAACTAAGAAAGGGTTTTTATCTAAATTCCGCAGCTTAAAAGTTAAATCACACAGGATAATATAACATGATTTTATATTTATTTAATAATTTTTATGAGTTACCTGTAAAAACCACTTACGTATTTTAAACGCATTTTATGTTAAATCCCACCATCGTATCCTTTACAGAAAGAAAAGTTATTGGAATGAAAATGACTATGTCTTTGCAAGTCAACAAAACCGAAAATTTATGGAAGAGTTTTATGGTGAGAAGAAATGAGATTGACAATAAGATTGGAAACGATCTGTATTCCGTTCAATATTATGATTCTTTTTATTTTAAAAGTTTTAAACCAAGTAATGATTTTGAAAAATGGGCTTGTATTGAGGTTACAGATTTTAGTTTAATTCCTTCCGGGATGCATAGTTTGGTTTTATGCGCCGGACTGTATGCAGTTTTCTTATATAAAGGAAGTTCAGATTCCGGATCAGAAATGTTTAATTATATTTTCAATAAATGGCTTCCTGATTCAATTTATGAATTGGACAACCTCGCTCATTTTGAAATATTAGGAGAAAAATACATGAAGAACGATCCGAATTCTGAAGAAGATATATACATCCCGATTAAAGTGAAAGTTTAAATTAATTCTTTTAGTAATTCACCGAGCTGGGGAACTGCAATCCACGGAAATACCTTCTGTGAAAATACACCGAAAAGTATAAACGGAAAAATTCCAGTATAACTGCTAAACGGAATAGCCAATCAAAAACCAGTTGGTTACTAAAGTATTCGCTGATAAAGGTTAAAAATCCAAAGCTAAAAACCCAAACAACAAGTCTTAAGGGAAACTGAAAGTAGTATACGATTAAACCCCATCTTTTTAAATTGAATAATCCAAATGATGAAGCTATCAGCATGGGAAAGATAATCAGAAGCAATATGGTATGGATTTTTGATGAACTAAACAAAGTAATATTTTTTATTCCCGCTAAAATATAGAATACTTGTTCGCACAATAAAATAAAGCTTACCATATCTAAAAAAGAAAAAAACCGTAAAGTTGGTTTCATTTTGTCAATCAGGTTTAAATTATCCAAAAAAGGGGTTACTCGCAACTTTTAGCAATGCTCTCATCAGCGATTTTATTTCCTAAACGCTTGATGTTTTTCAAATCTTCACAAGCACTTTCTTTGTCGCCCTGTTTAAGTTTTCTGAGAGCCAGTCTGTATAACTGCTCAATGTATTTCTGGGTATAACCTAACTGAGATTTAAGGGCGATAATTTCAGTTTCATTTTGAGTAGTAATTGCTCCCGCAGCTTTTTTCTCATAAAAATTAAAAATTGCTTTCGTCAGGTCAAGTCGTGAATGATAGGCCGAAACAGCTTTCTGAATATCCTCTTTACTTCTTAATTCGCAACCATAATTTTTGAGATTAAAATTAATAGGTAGAATTACTGCACTGGTCGTATCATAACCGGCTGGAATTATCCACCTTCCTGAAGAAAGCCTGACAATTCGCAAGGCTTCATTATCCAGGTCTGTACCATACCCTTTCTGTATTTCCGAATTAAATATCCTGCCCTTATTAGTCAATTTAAAACTAACATTGACAGTTCCCTGAAGGCAATTTTGTTTAGAGTATTCAGGATAGATCATATTGGTATTGATGAAACTGAACAAGTATTTTTGCCCGCCTTTAAAATGTGGCTGATCCTGAAAAAGAAAACCCAGGCTATAGGTAAACCATATCAATTGTAGTAGGAGCATAATTAAGTTACCGGAAATTTAAACAAATTTTGAGAAAGTTTGGGCCAGAATATCTTTCGGATCGGGACAATTATCTAAAAATTTTTCACGTTCAGAGAAAGCGCAAACACCCGGGTAATCTCCTCGCATCCCTTCCATATCAAACATCAATTGATAATGCAAATGGGGCGGCCAATGTCCGTTTTCGGCAGGTATGCCAAACTCTGTAAAATGTTCGCCTTTCGGGACGTATTTTCCCTCCGTCAGGTTATTTAAACTTGCCAGACTTAAGTGGCCGAATAGACTATAAAATTTAATTTCTGCAAGTTTGTGTTCTAAAATAATGGTCGCACCATAGTCTCCAAAATGATCGTTAAAATTAAAACTATGTACTCGTCCGCCAACAGGATTATAAACCGGAGTTAATGCCGGCCCCCAAATATCTACGCCCAAATGTAAGCGCCTTAATTGTGTATCTGCATTAAACAAAACGCTTCTGGCATATATTGTACGATGCTCATTATAACCTCCAATGCCGTAGCGGGAGTTAGTGTTTTTTAATTGATCGCTGACCCAATCCGTAAAAAGGTTTGTTTTAGCAATGGTTTCTGATGATAAAGTTTTGTTTCTTTCAGTAAAATCAAACGTTAAATAGGTATCTGTTTCTTTATCAAAATCAACAATTTTTCCAATCTCTGCCGGATGATTATTAAAATATTGCTTTAAATCAGATGCGTTAAACTGTCTCATGAAAATACTTAAGGATTTTTTATCAATAAACTGTTTTAATTCATCATACTTAAAGAGTTGTTAAAAACCATGAACCGATTATTCCTCAGGTACATCCGGCTGGCGGGGCTCTTTGCTTATCTTATCAAATATTTTATCCATTCGCTCTACATATTCACTGGTATCGTCAATAAAAAAATCAAGTTGAGGAATGATACGGGCCTGGTCTTTTATGCGGGTGCCCAGTTTATACCGGATTTCGCCCGAATGTGATTTGATGGTGTTAATAGCTAATTCTTTATCGCTGACGTTGAAAAAACTAAGATACACACGTGCCAATGCCAGATCAGGTGATATCCTAACTTTTGTTATGGTAACCATCGCCCCGGGAAGGTAATTCATACCTTCACGCTGAAATATTATAGCAAGGTCTTTCTGTATCACACCTGCAAACTTTTGTTGTCTTTTACTTTCCATTATAGGTATTTCTTTTACAAAATGTAATTTACCCGCATTAAAAATGAGCCCAATTTTTTGTTGGGGTTAATATAACAGTTTTTCATAGGGGTAGCGCTGCACGTGCATTACTTTTACTTTCTCATACAACAATTGGCGGAACTCATCCAGGTTTTCGCGGTTTAAAGCAGATATAAATATTGCCGGACTATTATTTTTGCTCATCCAACTGTTTTGATAGTCTGCAAGCGTGGGCGGTGGCATATCGCTTTGCGGATCAAAATCGGCAGGTTTGTAAGCGTCTATTTTATTAAAAACAGTGATGATAGGTTTATCAATGGCTCCCATTTCTTTAAGGGTTTCGTTTACGATAAAAATCTGATCTTCAAAGTTGGGATGCGATATATCAACCACATGAATTAGAATATCTGCTTCGCGAACTTCATCTAATGTAGATTTAAAACACTCTATTAAATGATGAGGCAATTTGCGGATAAACCCTACCGTATCTGAAAGTAGAAAAGGAAGGTTTTCAATTACCACTTTGCGGACCGTTGTATCTAACGTGGCGAATAGCTTGTTTTCAGCAAAAACTTCCGACTTGGAAATCATATTCATGATGGTTGATTTACCAACGTTAGTGTAACCTACCAGAGCTACGCGTATTAACTGCGTGCGGTTTTTGCGTTGCGTTTCGTTCTGTTTATCTATTTCTTTAAGCCGCTCTTTTAACAACGAGATCTTATTTAAAATTAGCCTTCTGTCAGTTTCTATCTGGCTCTCGCCTGGTCCACGCATTCCAATACCACCTTTTTGACGTTCCAGGTGAGTCCATAAACGAGTTAATCGCGGAAGCAAATATTGAAGCTGAGCAAGTTCTACCTGAGTTTTAGCTTGTGATGTTTGGGCACGGCGGGCGAAAATATCCAGGATCAGATTGCTGCGGTCTAGGATTTTTACCTGAAGTTCGTTTTCTATGTTTCTTAATTGCGACGGCGATAATTCATCATCAAAAACGACGATATCAATCTCTTCAGATTTAACAAAGGCGTTTATTTCTTCCAGCTTTCCGGTGCCAACGAAAGTTGCCCTGTCGGGCCGCTGCATTCTTTGTGTAAAAGAGCGGACAGTATCCCCGCCAGCCGTTTCTACTAAAAACTCCAATTCGTCCAGGTATTCTTTTGTTTGCTCTTCAGATTCTCCCGGCGTAATAATGCCTACCAAAATGGCTTTTTCGGGTTTTTCTGCGGTATCATAAAATTTTTGTTTTGCCATAAAGAAATTAACAAGCAGCAAAGATAAAGTTTTGGTAGCTATCAGGGTTTTTTGGGAAAAAATTGAAATTTTCAATAGATTTCATGCCATCATTCACGGCCTGGCTGCATGGATATTCTATGGTAATAACCGTATTGTTGATCTTTTAGAAAATCAGGTTTCAGTGCAACCATTTGAAGGTAACCCCGCGATGCACTGTAATCCCCGCGGAGAGCGGGAACTGCCGCTTTTATCAGGTTTATTTTACTTGGGGCATTTGCATTTTACGACCACCGGAACATAATCTTTACCTGTTTAATTTTCAATTTCAAAGTATAAATAATTATGGTTTTGGCAGCCCGGATTAAAAGATGCGCTACAAAAGGGGCAGGTGTAATTGCATTTAAAGTATTGCTGAATGGTTAGTTCAGCTTTACAAGCACCGCATAAAATAGCTTTGGTTTTTAATTCTTCTTTTTTCCATTGCTGAGGAAAATGATCAGCATCTTCTGCGTGGCATTTAAAACAAGGGTAATAGGTTTGGCAACATTTAAATTTTATAGCGACAATATCCAGGTCCGTATGATAATGCACACATCTGGTTTCATTATCTAAACAATTTCCTTTTACCCGTATCGGTACTGCGGCCTTCACTTGTTAAATCAACAGTCAATAAAAATTTACAATCCAAAAACCTCTTTTAATTTTTCAACATAATCCAGCTTCTCCCACGTAAATAATTCTACTTCAACTTTCTTTTTCTCGCCTGTTGCGCTCGTAAATTCTTTCGTTACAATTTCATTTTTACGGCCCATGTGGCCGTAGGCTGCTGTTTCAGAGTAAATTGGGTTGCGAAGCAATAACCTGGTTTCGATTCCATACGGGGTCATATCAAAAATGCTTTCAACTTTTTGGGCAATCTCCCCGTCAGAAAGCCCAACTTTTGCTGAGTGATTGGTATTGATATAAATTCCCATCGGATTTTTTACCCCAATGGCATAAGATACCTGCACCAAAACTTCATCGCAAACGCCGGAAGCAACTAAATTTTTAGCAATATGCCGGGTTGCGTACGCTGCGGAACGGTCTACTTTAGACGGATCTTTACCTGAAAAAGCGCCACCTCCATGGGCTCCCTTTCCACCATAGGTATCCACAATTATTTTCCGGCCGGTTAAACCACTATCTCCGTGCGGTCCACCGATCACAAACTTACCTGTTGGATTGATGTGATATTTGATATGATCCGTAAACAAGGCTTGTAATTCTGGTTTAAGCTGCGATTTGATACGGGGAATTAAAATAGAAATTATGTCTTCCCTAATCCTCTTTTGCATATTTTCTTCAGTATCAAAATCATCATGCTGAGTTGAAATTACGATTGAATCAATACGAGCGGGCTTGTGATCATCTGAGTATTCGATGGTTACCTGCGATTTAGCATCCGGGCGGAGGTATGGGATATCTTTGTTCTGCCGCCGAAGGGCGGCAAGTTCAATTAATAACTTATGAGCCAAATCCAATGCAAGGGGCATATAATTTTCGGTTTCGCTTGTTGCATAACCAAACATCATTCCCTGGTCACCGGCGCCTTGTTCCTGCTTTTCCTCCTTGTCAACGCCTTGGTTTATATCTGCCGATTGCTCATGAATGGTTGAAATGATGCCGCAAGAATCGGCTTCAAACATATATTCAGATTTGGTATAACCAATTTTGCGGACCACTTCGCGGGTAATTCTTTGAACATCCAGGTAAATTTTTGATTTAACCTCACCTGCCAAAACTACCAATCCGGTAGTGACCAGAGTTTCACATGCTACTTTAGAATTGGCATCCCAAGCCAAAAAGTTATCAATAAGCGCATCTGAAATTTGATCAGCTATCTTGTCCGGGTGTCCTTCAGAAACGGATTCTGAAGTAAATAAATAAGGCATAATATCGGATTTAATTAATACTAGCAAATGACCGCAATGGAATTGAGGAAGTAAAAATCAGCATGTATTTAGCACTTTTTTTTACGTGGTTGCAATCCTGTCAAGGTTATTTGACAACGCAAATCGATCCACTTTTTTGCAGGTCAAAAGTATGATAATTTTAATATCCCTGAAATTAAAAACTATTTTTGCCTTCTTTTAATTAAGCTTGTTTATTGAAAAAGAGCATTCTTTTTGTAATTAATCCAATCTCAGGTGGCAAAAGCAAAATTAACTTTCCCGCACTGGTAAACCAACATCTGGATAACCGAAAATTTATTCCGTCCTATATATATACTAAAAATGTCGGACATGCCTCTACAATAGCTACAGAAAATACAATGATGGACATTATTGTAGCCGTTGGCGGCGATGGCACAATCAATGAAGTTGCCTCTGTTTTAGAAAGTTCTCATCAATGCATGGGCATTATTCCATACGGTTCCGGAAACGGGTTAGCCCGGTCTATTGGCTTGCCTCTAAGCATCGCAAAAGCCATTAGCAGGTTAAATCATCTTAGAGTTTTTCAAATGGATACGGGTGTATTGAATAATCGGAAGTTTTTTAACATAGCTGGTACTGGGTTTGATGCGCACATAAGCCAGAAATTTGCGCAACATCCTGGCCGTGGTTTAAATGGTTACATCCAATCTGCTTTTCGTGAAATTAGCACGTATCACCCTCAGAACTATACCTTGTATATTGATGGTATAAAATATCAAAGAAATGCATTCATGATCAGCATTGCAAACTCATCTCAATATGGAAATAACGCACATATTTCTCCTTTTGCTTCCCTAGAAGATGGGTTGTTGGATATCTGTATAATCAGGCCTTTCCCTTTATATATGTTGCCATTTATTGGCTTACGGATGTTTAACAGAACAGCGCATTGTTCAAAATTTGTAGAAATAATAAAAGGTAGAAACATTATTATTAATAGAGAAAAGGCAGATTTAGTTCATGTTGACGGTGAACCCTTACTCATGAATGCTGAACTTGAAATTTTTATAAAGCCCTTGTCTTTAAAAGTGCTATCATAAACTTTCATTATAACTTTAGTCCCATGTCAAAAAAGAATAAGGGTGTTGCCGGAGTAGTCTATTCTACAGATCCCAACTTCGAATATCAGCAAAATTTAAAAGAAGAAGAAGAAACACCCATACCGGCAAAGCAAGATTTGCGGGTACAACTTGACAAAAAGCAGCGGGGAGGCAAAGCTGTTACGTTAATATCGGGGTATAAAGGAAAGGTTGGTGATTTGGAAAAATTAGGAAAACTCTTAAAGCAAAAATGCGGAGTTGGAGGAGCAGTAAAAGATGGTGAAATTTTAATACAAGGAGATTTCAGAGAAAAAGTAATGTCAATATTAAATAGTGAAGGGTATAAAGTAAAAAAAATTGGCGGTTGAAGTGCCGTTTATTTTGTCCGCATAAACTTGAATTTGAATCCATTATGGCTTAGTGTATTCACTACAATTAGTTGATAATAAGCACTTTTAAATTTTTAAACCATTTTTAAACTTCTTACTTTTATTTAAATATTGAAAAAGCGAATAGTTAATTATGAGCCAAAATTTAAATAAAGATTTAGATTTAACCTACTTAAAACTTAATCAGGCTAAGCATATTTATTACCAGTTAGAGCCTGCTGAACTGATTGAATTAGCGATTTTAAACAGGGAGGGCACATTAGCCGATAATGGCGGACTGGTTGTTGATACGGGTGAATTTACAGGCAGATCTCCACAAGACAGGTTTATAGTTGAAGATGCGGTGACCAGCAATTCTGTTTGGTGGGGTGATATTAATATAAAATTTAGTCAGCAAAATTTTGAAGCTTTATACAATAAGGTAGTTAAACACCTTGCTGAAAAAGTAATTTATGTGAGAGATGTATATGCTTGTGCTGATCCCATTTACAAATTAAATATCAGGGTTATAACAGAATCGGCTTTCCAAAATCTTTTTGCCCACAATTTATTTTTACAGCCTGAAATTGTAGACTCCGCTATTCCACCGGAATGGACCATTATCGCCGCACCCGGATTTAAAGCTAAGCCGGTAGAAGATCATACCCGGAAAGAAAATTTTGTGATACTGAATTTTAGTAAGAGAATAATTTTAATTGGTGGTACCGCGTATACTGGTGAAATTAAAAAAGGCATATTTTCTGTTCTTAATTTTTTACTTCCACATTTTAAAAACGTGCTTTCTATGCACTGTTCTGCCAATGTAGGCTCAAAAGGTGACACTGCTATATTTTTTGGTTTATCCGGAACCGGAAAAACAACTTTGTCAGCCGATCCGCAAAGAGGTTTAGTTGGTGATGATGAGCACGGTTGGGGTAATCAATCAGTGTTTAATTTTGAAGGGGGTTGCTATGCGAAATGTGTGAACCTTACAAGGGAAAACGAACCTCAAATTTTTGAAGCAATACGTTTCGGATCACTGATAGAAAATGTAAATTATTTTACAGGAACCCGGACTATTGATTATTCGAATGTCAAAAAAACAGAAAACACCCGTGTTGCATACCCGATCAATTTCATCAATAACGCAATCAAACCATCTGTAGCAAGCATCCCAAAGAACATCTTTTTTTTAACCGCTGATGCTTTTGGAGTATTGCCTCCAATAAGTAAGTTAACTACCGGACAGGCGATGTATCATTTTATCTCTGGCTATACTGCTAAAGTAGCAGGTACAGAAAATGGAATTGTTGAGCCACAAATTACTTTCTCTGCTTGCTTTGGCAAAGCTTTTTTGCCTTTACATCCTGCGCAATATGCGAAATTACTTGGCCAGAAAATGAAAGATCATCACGTTAACGTCTGGTTAATTAATACAGGGTGGACTGGAGGTCCGTATGGCAAAGGCAAAAGAGTAAAACTGGCTTACACCCGTGCAATGATATCGTCTGCATTAAATGGCCAACTAGACAACGTAAATTATCAGGAGGATTCGGTTTTTGGATTGAGGATGCCTTTATCATGCCCCAATGTGCCATCCCAGGTTTTAAACCCCAGAAATACCTGGCAGAATAAACAAAAATACGATCAAAAATGCGCTGAACTTGCCCTCGAATTTATTGAGAATTTTAATCAGTTTTCAGATTTCGCAACCGAGGAAATACTTCATTCGGCACCTAAAATAGCCATTCCGGCCTAGTTTTAATTTTTACATATTATTTGCATTTGCCATAAAAAATAGTTTTTATTGTAAAAAGATTGCTTTTTCTATGGTTTATGGTAGAATAAATCCTGATTGTTTTTTTTAGCGATTTTCCGGATGAGTAAAAAATTAATTTTTATATTTAGCTCCCTTTAAAGCCAGTAACACAATTATTAAAAACAGAATCAAATAGATTATGTACCATTATGACATAACATTTACACACGCAAACAATCAACTAAATTATTAACAATCAACTTAAAACTAAAATTAAAAAAAAATGGCAAACGCACTAAAACCAATAACAGCGAAGAAAGAGAGTTCTGGTTCAAGCATTTTTGCAAGTCTAACGATTGTCATCTGCATACTGGTCGGTATCGTTTTATGGAAATTTGTAATGGGGGACTCCTCAAATTTTGAAGGCGGCGATAATACTGGTCATCCGCTTCCGAATAATTATTTTGGAATGGTTTACAAAGGCGGATATATTGTTCCGGTTTTAATGGGATTATTTCTGATGGTTATTGTCTTTTCTTTTGAGCGCTTCTTTGTAATTAATAAAGCTACGGGTAAAGGTAACATTGACTCTTTTGTAAAAAGAATACAGGTTCAGTTAGGATCTGGTAATATCGATGCTGCGATGGCCGAGTGCGATAAACAAGAGGGTTCTGTTGCCAACGTGATCAAATCTGGTTTGAAAAAATACAAGGAAATGGAAGTTGAGGCAAATATGGATACCGAGCAAAAATGTTTAGCGATACAGAAAGACATTGAAGAAGCAACTGCTTTGGAAATGCCTATGCTTGAACAAAACCTGACCATTATAGCAACTTTGGTTTCTATAGGTACATTAATGGGTTTATTAGGAACTGTAACAGGTATGATTAAAGCTTTCGCAGGTTTAGCTACCGCAGGTTCTCCCGATCAGGCTGCATTGGCTAACGGTATTTCAGAAGCATTGATCAACACGGCTACTGGTATTGCTACATCTGCTTTAGCAATTATAATGTACAATCTATTTACTTCAAAAATTGACAAATTAACTTACTCTATAGACGAAGCTGGTTTCTCTATCGTACAAACTTATGCTAGTACGCATAAATAAATTTTTATAAAAAGTTCCGGGTTTATGGAAATTCCGGAACTTTTTCATCCTTCTTTAAACCAGATATTAATTTAAAATTTAAGTAATGCCTAGAATTAAAATTGGAAGAAAAAGTACGGCTATAGATATGACGGCTATGTGCGATGTAGCTTTTCTATTGCTTACATTCTTTATTCTTACTGCAACGGCTCGTCAGCCAGAACCGCTTCCTGTTGATACTCCTGCATCAACCGTAAAAATTAAATTGCCGGACACAGATATCGCAACATTAACCATTGGTCAGGGCAAAGTATTTTTTGGTATCCCCGGTCAGGATATCCGTCGTTCTCTTTTAGAAAAGATGAGTCAGGTTTATGGTGTTCAATTTTCTGACGAAGAAAAAAAGAGATTCATGGTAATGGAATCTTTTGGGGTACCATTTGGCAACTTAAAGCAGATTATTGCCATGAAAGGGGAAGAGCGTAATAAAGAGAACCTGCAGCCAGGCATCCCTACAGATTCAGTCGGCGTCAGACCATCTGAACTTCATCAATGGATTTACCAGGCCAGACTGGCTACAAAAGAGTTACACAATGCGGATATGCGTGTTAGTATTAAAGGTGATTCTAAAGAACAATATCCTGAAATTAAAAAGGTAATCAATATTCTACAAGATCAGAATGTTAATAAATTTAGTTTAATAACTTCTCTACGAGGGGAAGATCAGTAACTTAAATAACTAAAAAAAATGGCAGAATTAGATACCTCCGGCGGGGGCAAAAAGGGTGGCAAAGTAAGAACCAAGAAGATGTCAACCAGGGTTGACTTAACAGCCATGGTTGATTTAGCCTTCTTGCTAATTACCTTTTTTATGCTTACAACTACATTAGCTAAGCCCCAGGCTATGGATATAGCCATGCCGGATAAAGACAAAGAGGAACAGCAGGAACTTACTATTGCTGACACAAGGACTATTAATGTTTTGCTGGGATCCGGTAACAAACTTGAGTGGTATATGGGTTCTGTTGATAAACAATTAACCCCACCAGAAATTCAGGGGTATGGGAAAAATGGCATTCGTAAAGCTTTATTAGAGAAATCTAAACAAGTAATTGCCAGTACCGGCGATCCTAAAAAAGGTTTAATCGTGTTGATTAAGCCAAGTGAAAAATCAAATTATAGAAACCTGGTTGATATTTTGGACGAAATGAAGATCACAAATATACAGCAATATGGTATTTCAGAAATTTCACTACCAGAAATTGAGTTGCTAAAACGCGACGGACTTTTTAAATAGTTTTAAATAATACTTAAAATAATAAAACATGTTAGGCTCTAAAATAGATCTATTTAAAACGCAGTGGCTTGATGTAGTGTTTGCCGGCCGTAATAAAGCGTATGGTGCCTATGAACTTAGAAAGGGAAATAATAAAACAACCAATAAGGCGTTAATATTTGGTGCAGTTTTGTTTATTCTTGCAGTTTCAGCTCCATTAGTTGTCCGTTATATCCAGGGCATTATGCCTGAGGACGAAAAATTTATCACCACGGAAGTTGTTTTGGCAGCTCCGCCACCGATAAACAAAGAAGAACTTCCACCTCCGCCTGAACCACCTAAACCAAAGATTGATCAGGTTAAATTTCCACCTATGGTTGTGGTTCCGGAAGAGCAGGTACGTGATGAAGAACCTCCCACTGTAGAGGAGTTAAAAGTTGCCGATCCAGGACAGAAAACAATTGAAGGAGACCCCAATGCAGATATCGTTATAGATGAGCCTGTTGGTGAGGCACCAAAAGAAGCGGAGGTTACTGAGGATGTCAACACTATTTTTACCAGCGTTGAAGTTCCGCCAACTCCAAATGGAGGTATGAAACAGTTTTATTCCTTTTTGCAGAAAAATTATCGCTATCCTGCTATGGCTCGGGAGCAGGGAGTATCCGGAAAAGTGATCATGCAGTTTGTTGTAGAACGTGATGGTAGTTTAACAGATATTAAAGTACTCCGCGACCTTGGTTTAGGTACCGGTGAAGAAGCAGTTCGGTTACTTAAGAGTATGCCAAAATGGGCGCCGGGTATTCAAAATGGTCGTCCGGTTCGGGTGGCTTACACTTTACCTTTTGCTTTAAATTTAGCAGGGCAATAAATGTCTTTCATAAAAGAAGAACAGAAATCGCCCGCAAAGCGATTTCTGTTCGTTTTAGGCCTTGGGATGTTTATTTTGTACTTTGCTTTGGGATTAACCATCATATTTTGGAAAGACTTTCCCATACAATTGTCAATTGGTTATCGTATAGCATTCGGGGTTTTGTTAATAGCCTATTCTTTCATCCGGTTTGTGCGTTTATTAAGAAATTGAAATGAAGCTTAAAATTTGCGCTTGTATATTAATTTTAGGTTTTCTTTTCTCCTGCGATAATTCAAAGGCTCCAAGTACCTACACCAGCGGAAGTGTAAATATACTTGTGGACGAAACTTTTGCTCCGATTATTGAAGACCAGGCATATGTTTTTGAAAGCACATACACAGAAGGTAAGCTTAATATTATTTATAAACCTGAAAATGAAATTCTAAAATTGTTTCTTAACGATAGCTCCAGAGTTGCGATTCTTTCAAGGCAATTAACAGCTTCGGAAGCTAAATTTTACAAAAACAGAAATATTATTTTACGAATAAATCGTTTTGCGGTGGATGGACTTGCCCTAATAACGAAGCGTGGTAGCGTTGATTCTTTAATTACGGTAAATGAAATTATTTCAGTTATGCAGGGGAAACCCAACCGCATCAAAAACCTTGTTTTTGACAATCCAAATTCAAGTACGGTTAGATATCTAAAACAACTTGCAGGCGTAACAGAAATACCGAAAAATGGAGTTTATGCTTTAAAATCAAATCCGGATGTAATAAACTACGTGATTAACAATCCAGGATCAATTGGGGTAGTTGGAATAAATTGGATTGTACAGCCAGACAAAAAAATGGAGGAACAGGTAAAAAAAATAAAAATATTAGGGGTAAAAAATGTGACAGGAAAACCCGGGTCTGATGGGTATTATAAACCGAATCAAAATGATCTGGCTATGGAAGTTTATCCGTTAACAAGAAATCTTTACATCATTAACGGAGAAGGTCGTGCCGGATTAGGCACAGGATTTGCAACTTTTATTGCGGGAGAACGCGGACAACGGATTGTACTAAAGTCTGGACTGCTACCTGATAGTTTACCTTCACGTCAGATTATTATTAATAATAACAATTAACGTTTAATTTTTGAACCATGGAAATGATTAATAAAATAGTAAATACAACTTTTGGGTTAGTTTTGTTAGGTTCATCAGTTTTTGCTCAAAGTTTAGCCGATGCAAAAAAAGCAATTGATGCAGAACAGTTTCAAAAGGGCAAAACTATTTTGAAGGGATTGATTCAATCCCAACCAACAAACGCAGAAAATTTCTTTTATTTAGGAAATATATATCTTGAAACAGACTATGCTGATTCGGCAAAATTAACCTTTAATAAAGGTGTTTCTGCCAATCCTTCGTCCCCATTAAACCATGTAGGTTTAGGTTCGGTAGATTTGGCAATGAACATGCCTAACGCGAAAGCGCATTTTGATAAGGCTCTTTCATTAACTCCTAAAAAAGATAATAAAACCCTTCTTTATATTGGAAAAGCTTACAATGAAGCCCCTAAACCTAATGGAGCTGCCGCTGTTGCTGCACTTGACAAAGCAAAAGCAATTAACGCAAAAGACGCTGAAGTATATTTAGCTTTAGGAGACGCATATAGAGCCCAGCAAAAGAATAGTGAGGCTTTTAGCAGTTATCGCACCGCGTTTGAAATGAATAAAAATCTATTACGTGCTAAAATTGAATTGGGTGTTTTAAATAAACTATCAAAAGCTTACCCTGAGTCTGTTGCTGAATTTAATAGCGTAGTTTCTTTAGATCCGAATTATGGCCCTGCTTATCGTGAGTTGGCAGAAACATATTATTATTGGGGAAATGCCGAATCAAGCAAATATGATGAGCGTATAAATCAAGCTCTAAAGTATTATGAAAAGTATATGGACCTTACAGATCGTTCGTTAGATTCCCGGGAACGCCACGCGACTTTCTTAATATTAGCAAAAAAATACGAAGAGCTTGAAAAAGAAGCTCAGGCAATGGCCCAGATGGATAAAACCAACCCACGTATTTTTAGATATTTAGGCTACTCTGCTTACGAGAACCAAAATTATCCGGCAAGTGTACAGGCTTTGAAAGATTTTATGGCAAAGGTTCAACCAGCCAGAATTATTCCACAGGATTATCTTTATTTAGGTCGGGCACAGATCAAAATACCCGGTTCAGAAGCTGAAGGTATTATAAACTTAAAGAAGGCCATAGAATTGGATTCCACTAACGTAGAAGTTATGGGAGACATTGGTAAGGCTTTGTTTTCAGCAAAAAAATATGAAGATGCAGCAGAGACATTTAATATTGCTGTGAATAATCCGGCATCGAAAACGAAAGCTTACGACAGTTTCTATTTGGGTATGTCTCATTATTTTACTTATGCCGGGCAGGTAACAGCAAAGCAAACTCCCGACCCAACTTTACTAGTTAAAGCTGATACTGCTTTCAGTTATGTAATACAGATAGCTCCAAATAACCCGGGTGCTTATCTATACAGGGCACGGGTTAAAAAGCTGGTTGACAACCAGGAAAATATGAAAGGTTTAATGGTACCAGATTATGAAAAATATCTTGAAGTAGTTTTGGCAAAACCGGATGCTACATCAGAACCTCGTACCAAAAGTGCCGTTATAGAAGCTTATAAAAACTTAGGTGCGTTTTATCAGACTTCAGATGTTTCTAAGGCAAAGGATTACTTCAATAAAGTCATTCAGTTAGAGCCATCAGACGCTTACGCTCAAAGTGCTTTAAAAGCGTTAGCTGGAAGTAAAAATAAATAACGAACAGCAAATATCTTAATTTAAGAGCCCCGAAATGTTTGTTTCGGGGCTCTTTCTATTTATCTTTGACCCGTTAAACAAAGCAATGGAAGCACAAAATACGGCGGCAAATTATCTCCCAATTATATTTCAGATTATAGTGGCACTTGGGTTCGTAATTTTCACTATGACCCTGACACATTTAATTGGTCCGAAAAGAAAAACAGCAGATAAGCTAGTTCCGTTTGAATCAGGTATAAAGTCAATCGGTAACGCCCGGCAGCCGTTTTCAATTAAATATTTTCTGGTTGCCATACTATTTGTTCTGTTTGATGTTGAAGTTATATTTATGTACCCATGGGCTGTCAACTTTCGTGAGTTTGGAGTTAATGGGCTTATTGAGATGTTTATTTTTATGGGAACCCTTCTTTTGGGTTTTGTATACATCATAAAAAAAGGTGCGCTTGATTGGGATTAGATTGATTCTAAATTAATCTTCAAAAAATCACGAAAATATAATTTAAGTAAATTTGAAGTTTATTTACGCCCTTGAAAAACTTCTTTTAATTAGGATAAAAATGAGTGATGTTAAATTAGTAGAAGCCCCCCCGGGCGTAGAAGGATCTGGTTTTTTCGCTACGTCCATGGAGAAGGTTGTTGGGCTGGCCCGATCACATTCTTTATGGCCTTTGCCTTTTGCCACATCGTGTTGCGGTATAGAATTTATGGCAACCATGGGGTCTCACTACGACTTTGCACGCTTTGGCTCAGAGCGTCCAAGTTTTTCTCCGAGGCAAGCTGATCTGCTTATGGTTATGGGTACCATCGCAAAGAAAATGAGCCCGGTTTTAAAACAGGTTTACATTCAAATGGCTGAACCAAGGTGGGTATTGGCTGTTGGGGCTTGTGCATCAAGTGGCGGGATATTTGACACCTATTCAGTTTTACAAGGCATTGATGAAATCATTCCTGTTGATGTTTACGTGCCCGGATGCCCTCCCAGACCTGAAGCAATTATTGATGGTTTTAACAGGATACAAGACCTTGTCAGAAACGAATCTCTTCGCAGGAGAGAGTCTCCTGAATATAAGGAACTGTTAAACAGGTACGGAATTTTATGAAAGATAAATTAGGAAGTCAGGCCATCTTTCAAAAAATTTCTACGCGGTTTAATGAAAAAATAACCATACCTACCCACCCGTATGGGTTATTAACATTTGAAACTAATAATGAGAATATCAAAGAAATACTTAAATTCTTAAAAGAAGATAATGAACTTAAATTTAATTATTTAACAGATATTACCGGAATTCACTACCCTGAACAGGATTTACCTATTGGGGTAATCTACCATTTACACAGCTTAGTAAATAACGTTAGGGTGCGAATTAAGGTCTTTCTTAACGGGGATAATCCTGTCATCCCGACAGCAACTGACTTATGGCAAGGGGCAAACTGGATGGAACGTGAAACGTATGATTTTTTTGGGATCATATTTGAAGGTCATCCCAACCTTACAAGGATACTAAATGTTGACGAAATGACAGTTTTCCCAATGCGAAGAGAATATCCTCTTGAAGACCCAAATCGAGTTGATAAAAAAGACTATTTCTTCGGAAGATAAATGAATAACTATCCAGTTTATACAGATAACGATCCTCAAAAGGAAACTATAACGCTTAATTTGGGTCCCACACATCCGGCCACACACGGAGTTTTCCAGAATGTTCTGGAAATGGATGGTGAACGAATTATAAGCGGTGTTTCTACAATTGGATATATACATCGTGCTTTTGAAAAGATAGCTGAACATAGGCCGTTTTATCAGATTACGCCATTAACCGACCGGATGAATTACTGTTCATCCCCCATTAATAATATGGGATGGCACATGACGGTTGAGAAATTATTAAACATTGAAACACCCAAAAGAGTTGATTATCTCAGGGTGATTATTATGGAATTGGCCCGCATTTCTGACCATTTAATTTGCAACGGTATATTGGGGGTGGACACAGGCGCTTTTACCGGATTTTTATGGTTAATGGAAGAACGCGAACATATTTATGAGATATATGAGGAAGTTTGTGGGGCACGCCTGACAACCAATATCGGACGCATTGGTGGATTTGAAAGAGATTTTAATGAGATCGCTTTCGCAAAAATTAAAAAGTTCCTTATTAAGTTTCCTCCTATATTAAAAGAATTTGAAAAACTTTTTAACCGTAACCGCATATTTATCGAACGCACTTCCGGTGTTGGTGCAGTAGATCCGGAAACAGCTTTGAACTATAGTTGGAGCGGGCCCATCCTCCGGGCAACAGGCGTAGATTACGATGTTCGGGCAAACGAACCTTATTCTTCTTACGAGGATTTTGATTTTGATATCCCGGTAGGAAACTCAGGCGATGTTTATGACCGCTATATAATTCGTAACGAAGAAATGTGGCAAAGTCTGCGGATTATTGAGCAAGCACTGCAAAAAATTGAGAAAGAGCCGCAAGGGGTTTTTCATGCTGACGTACCTGAATTTTATCTCCCGCCAAAGGAAGAAGTTTACAACAATATGGAAGCCTTGATCTATCATTTTAAAATTGTAATGGGCGAGATTGACACGCCTAAAACAGAAGTTTATCATGCCGTTGAAGGTGGCAATGGCGAACTGGGATTTTATCTCGTTAATGACGGCGGAAGGTCTCCTTATCGTTTACATTTCCGCAGACCAAGTTTTATTAACTATCAGATGTATGCGCCGATGAGTGCCGGAATGCTTCTGTCGGATGCCATTCTTAACATGAGTAGTTTAAACGTTATAGCGGGAGAGTTAGATGCTTAAAGTCACAGAAATAGAAAATATTGATTTTAGGGTAGAGCTTTTAGAAGAGTTTTCTGAGATTATTAAAAGATATCCCGAAGGAAAGCATAAAGCAGCGTTGCTTCCGATTTTACATTTGGTTCAGGCCGAATATGGTTGGCTAAGCACTGAGTCTATGGAAAGGGTTGCCAATTTTTTAGATCTGCAGCCTATAGAGGTATTTGAGGTAGCCACGTTTTATACGATGTTTTTTTTGAAACCTCAAGGTCAATTTGTTTTAGAGGTATGTCGTACCGGGCCTTGCTGCCTTGTTGGCGCAGAAAAAATTATAAAATATATTGAAACGAAGTTAGGGGTAAAAGAAGGAGAAGTAACATCAGATGGACGCTTTAGCTGGCGGGGGGTTGAATGTTTGGCAGCCTGCGGAATGGCTCCGGTTTTACAAATCGGACCTGATTATACTTTTTATGAAAACCTGACAGAAGAAAAAGTAGATCAGCTGATTCAGGATTTGAAACAAAATAATGAAGCAATAAAATCTGATAGTCAAATTGTGTAATTAGCAAATTCAGGTATGGCCCGTAAATTATTATTAGAAAACGTTAACGTTCCAGGCATACAAACCTTTGAGGTTTATCGTCAGAAAGGTGGATACCGTTCCGTTGAAAAAGCGTTGAGTTCCATGTCTCCGGAAGATGTGGTTGATGAAGTTAAGAAGTCGGGGTTGCGTGGTCGTGGCGGAGCTGGTTTTCCTACTGGTATGAAATGGAGTTTTTTAGCAAAGCCAGAAGGTAAGCCGCGGTATTTGATTTGCAATGCCGATGAGTCTGAACCGGGAACATTTAAAGACCGTTACCTGATGACTCATATTCCCCACCTTTTAATTGAGGGTATGATTGTTTCCAGTTTTGCTCTCGGTGCAAAAACATCCTACATCTATGTACGAGGAGAGATGATGCCTCAAATTAGAATACTGGAACGGGCAATCGCAGAAGCAAAGAATGCGGGTTTTCTGGGTAAAAATATTTTAGGATCAGGATATGATCTGGAACTTTACGTTCAGCCTGGCGGTGGCGCATACATTTGCGGTGAAGAAACTGCACTGATCGAATCATTAGAAGGCAAAAGAGGTAACCCGAGGATTAAACCTCCGTTCCCGGCGATATCTGGTGTTTGGGGCTGTCCAACAGTAGTTAATAATGTTGAATCTATTGCCGCAATAGTTCCCATTATTTTAGATGGCGGTGATGAATACGCTAAAATTGGCATTGGCCGTAGTACTGGAACCAAGCTAATATCTGCATCGGGTAACGTAAATAAACCCGGTATCTACGAAATTGAATTAGGCTTACCGGTAGAAGAATTTATTTATTCAGATGAATTTTGCGGGGGTATTGCAAATGGAAAAAGGTTAAAGGCGGTAGTAGCCGGTGGCTCATCAGTTCCAATTCTCCCTGCAAACCTTATTTTAAAAACGGTTGAAGGGAATGCTCGTTTAATGAGTTATGAATCATTGGCTGAAGGAGGTTTTCAAACGGGCTCCATGATGGGATCCGGAGGTTTTATAGCATTTGATGAAGATCAATGTATTGTTAGAAACACGTGGAATTTTAGCCGTTTTTATCATCATGAAAGTTGCGGGCAATGTTCGCCATGCCGTGAAGGTACAGGATGGATGGAAAAAGTTTTACATCGCCTTGAATATGGACACGGCAAAATGAGCGATATGGATTTGCTGATTGATGTTGCCAAAAAAATTGAAGGGAATACTATCTGCCCCTTAGGAGACGCCGCCGCATGGCCGGTAGCAAGTGCGATCCGTCATTTTAGAGATGAATTTGAATGGCATGTTAACCACCCTAAAGATGCAGTGGAACGGAACTTTGGGCTCGGAAATTATGCTGATTCGTTGGATAAGCTGGTAGAAGCAGAAAATTAATTGATACAAATAAATAAAAAGATTTCTTTAACATGAGTGATAAAGTTAAAGTTACTATAGACGGAATAACAATTGAGGTTGAACCTGGAATCAGTATTTTAAACGCTGCACGCCAGATTGGAGGGGATGTTGTACCGCCTGCCATGTGCTATTATTCTAAGCTTGAGGGCAGCGGTGGAAAATGTCGTACTTGTTTAGTGAAGGTAAGCAAGGGTTCAGAAAAAGATCCCAGGCCAATGCCAAAACTAGTCGCATCCTGCCGAACCGGAGTAATGGACGGCATGGAAGTTCAGAACATAACATCTACGGAAGTAACTGAAGCACGTAAAGGCATTGTTGAAATGCTGCTTATTAATCATCCATTAGATTGTCCTATTTGCGATCAGGCAGGTGAATGTAGTTTACAGGATTTAAGTTATGAACACGGCTTGTCAAAAACCCGTTATGAATTTGAACGCCGTACCTTTGATAAAATTGATATAGGCGATAAAATTCAACTGCATATGACGCGTTGTATCTTATGTTACCGCTGTGTCTACGTAGCAGATCAGATTACCAACAACCGCGTTCATGGAATTTTAGGACGCGGAGATGCATCAGAAATATCAACTTATATTGAAAAAGCGGTTGATAACAACTTTTCTGGAAATGTAATAGATGTATGCCCGGTTGGAGCTTTAACTGACCGGACGTTCAGGTTTAAAAACCGTGTATGGTTTACCAAACCTGTAGATGCGCACCGGGATTGCCCGGCTTGCAAAGGAAAAGTAACACTTTGGTATAAGGGTGAAGAAGTATTGAGGGTAACAGGTCGTAAAGATCAGTTTGGTGAAGTAGAGGATTTTATTTGCAATACATGCCGGTTTGAAACAAAAAAAACAAGCAATTGGGTAATTGAAGGTCCAAGAAATATTGTTAATACTTCTGTGATCGCATCCAATCATTACGAAACACTAAAGCCATTACCGGTAATTGAAACCAGCCAGGTATTAATAGATGCCAATAAGGTAGAATTTGACAGAGCAACAAAAATTTAATGGAACTAGCATTCGTTTTAGAAAAATTTATACTAATTACCGTTATTTTTCTAGTCAGTTTAGGAGTGGCGGCTTACTCTACGCTTGCCGAACGTAAGATAGCAGGATACCTTCAGGATAGGGTGGGGCCAAATCGTGCTGGGCCGGGCGGCATGTTTCAACCACTTGCTGATGGTTTAAAGATGTTTATGAAGGAAGAGATTATTCCAACCGATTCCAATAAATTTCTGTTTATAGCCGGCCCTTCGTTGGCTTTATTAACTGCATGCATAGGTAGTGCGGTAATACCCTGGGGACCGAATATAATTTTAGGCGGCAAAACAATTGCACTACAAGTGGCTGATATAAACGTTGGAGTTTTATACATATTCGGCGTAGTTTCATTAGGTGTTTATGGTTTAATGATTGGCGGATGGGCGTCTAACAATAAATTTTCATTGATGGGGGCTGTGAGGGCAGCATCTCAAAGCATCAGTTATGAAATTCCAATGGGCTTATCTTTGATCGCCCTTTTGCTTGTAACCAATACTTTAAGTTTAAAAGAAATCGTAGAGCAGCAGCATGGAGGAAACTGGAATATCATCTATCAGCCTTTGGGATTTATTATCTTTCTGGTTTGCTCATTTGCGGAAACAAACCGAACACCATTTGATCTTCCTGAGTGTGAAACAGAACTCGTTGGAGGCTATCATACAGAATATTCCGGTTTCAAAATGGGGGCGTTCATGTTTGCTGAATATTTAAACATGTTTGTTGCCTCAGCGGTAATGTCTACTTTATATTTTGGAGGATATAATTATCCTGGTATTGATTGGGTAAGTAATCTTGTCGGACCCATTATTGGGCCTTTAATAGCCATGGCCGTTTTATTTGCCAAGATATTTGCATTTATTTTCTTTTTTATGTGGGTACGATGGACAGTTCCACGTTTTCGTTATGACCAGTTAATGAACCTGGGATGGAAAGTTTTAATACCACTGGCGATTGCTAATATTGTAATTTCAGGAATTGTAATTACGGTTTATGATAAATTTTTTTAGTGTGATTTTACAAGAACAAAAATGACTACACCGATGGATTACGAGGTTGAAAATCTAAGTGCAGTGCACCCAACCTTCAATATTCACACCTTAGCACTATAACATGGAGCCATTAAGTAATAGAAAAAAAGTAATGGATCAGAAACCCATGAATTTCTGGGAGCGAATGTACTTCCCGGCAATCTTTCAGGGAATGGCCATTACTTTTAAACACATGTTCAAGAAGAAGGAAACTATTTTTTATCCTGAAGTGGAACGTGAGTTTTCTGAAAACTGGCGTGGGTTGCATTCATTAAAACGTGATGAACTTGGTCGTGAACGCTGTACTGCTTGCGGATTATGTGCACTGTCTTGTCCTGCAGAAGCAATTACCATGATTGCTTCTGAGCGTCAGAAAGGTGAAGAGCATTTGTACAGGGAAGAAAAGTACGCGGCTGTTTATGAGATTAATATGCTGCGTTGTATTTTTTGCGGGTTATGTGAAGAAGCTTGTCCTAAAGAAGCAATTTATCTCGACGGACCAATAGTGCCAGCTGATTATTTAAGAAAAGATTTTATTTACGGCAAAGATAAATTGTTGGAAGATCCGATTGCTTCAGATCTTACCTTAAATATTTAGCATTAATGACTTCAATCGAATTTCAAATAAATTATAACTTTGCATCCGCATAAATGCTAAGTTTAACAGAATTTTGATGAGTGTATCTTTATTTTATCTTGTTGCCTTCCTATCAATTTTCTTCTCTTTAATGGTGATTTTAACGAAAAATCCAATTCATAGTGTTTTGTATCTTATTGTTACTTTTTTCACTTTTACCATACACTATATTTTACTTAACGCTCAATTTCTGGCTATCGTAAATTTTATTGTTTACATGGGCGCCATTATGGTTCTTTTTCTTTTTGTGCTGATGCTGTTAAACCTTGATAAGGATTCAGAACCTATGAAGTCTAACTTTGTAAAAATAGCCGGCCTGATAGCGGGTTTGTGCCTGTTAATTACTTTGATAGGTTCCATGAAATCACTAAACATATCTGATCCCGTTATTTTGAAAGACCCGGACATCGGTTTAGTAAAAAATCTGGGAAAAGTTTTATTCAGCGAATTTTTGTTACCGTTTGAAATTTCGTCAATTCTATTGCTTACCGCAATGGTTGGAGCCGTATTAATAGCTAAAAGAGAACCTAAAACAACATAATGGATACTGTAACTCAAGCAATTCAAGGCGTTCCGTTAAATCATTATATTTTGCTGAGTGCTGTTATTTTCACAATAGGTGTTATTGGAGTTTTGATTCGCAGAAATGCAATTATCATTTTCATGTCTATTGAACTGATGCTAAATGCTGTGAATTTACTTTTAACAGCCTTTTCTGTTTATCACAATGATGCTTCAGGACAGGTCTTTGTATTTTTTATTATGGCCCTTGCTGCTGCGGAAGTCGCAGTTGGTTTGGCTATCATTGTAATGATTTTTAGAAATACTAGTTCCACAGACATTAATATTTTAAATAAATTAAAGTGGTAAAATAGGTGGGAGTTGTCAGGTGTGAGGTATCAGGTATTTGAAAATACCTTAGGCCTTATGCCTCTTAGCACTTGCCTCAAACCAAAAATATGCAATGATAAATTTAGTTTGGCTAATTCCACTGTTTCCACTAATTGGTTTCCTTATTACCGGGTTGTATCGTAACGTTCTTCCTAAATCTTTTGTTGGGTACCTAGGCAGTTCAACCATACTAGCTTCCTTTATAGTAAGTGTTGGTATATTTTTAGAGTTGAACGCATCTGATATTAAATCCTTTACTATCCCATTGTTTAATTGGATCAGTGTCGGAGAACTCACAATCGCTTTTTCTTTTCTTATAGACCCGCTTAGCTCGCTCATGTTATTGATTGTAACTGGTATCGGGTTTCTTATTCATGTTTATTCTATCGGCTATATGCAGCATGATGCAGGGTTTAATAAATATTTTTCCTTTCTCAATTTGTTTATTTTTTTCATGTTAATCCTGGTGCTTGGTTCCAACTATGTCATCATGTTTATTGGCTGGGAAGGAGTAGGACTTTGCTCTTACTTACTAATCGGTTTTTGGTTTACCAACGTATCTTACGCAAGTGCCGCGAAAAAAGCTTTTATTATGAACAGAATTGGTGATTTAGGTTTTCTAATCGCCATCTTTTTAATTTACAGCACATTTGGAAGTGTCGAGTTTGGTCGTATTTTTCCAGAAGCTGCTAAAATGGCTTCAGGAAATAATGTGCTTATTTTAATCACCGCTTTACTATTTATTGGTGCGATAGGTAAATCGGCCCAGATTCCCTTATTTACGTGGTTGCCTGATGCGATGGCTGGACCAACACCTGTGTCCGCATTAATACATGCTGCAACCATGGTTACAGCTGGTATTTATATGATTGCCCGTTCTAACATTTTGTTTACACTTGCACCGCAAACTCTAAATGTGGTTTCAATTATTGGTATTTCTACCAGTATTTTGGCTGCAACAATTGCCTTAACTCAAACTGACATAAAGAAAGTACTGGCTTATTCAACAGTTTCTCAATTGGGATATATGTTTTTAGGCTTAGGAGTAGGTGCATATACCGGTGCATTTTTCCATGTTATAACGCATGCATTTTTCAAAGCTTTGTTATTTTTGGGAGCCGGTTCGGTTATCCATGGTATGAGCAATGAGCAGGATATGCGTCATATGGGTGGACTCAAAAGTAAGCTGCCTGTTACTTTTTTTACCATGATGATTGGAACCATGGCCATAGCGGGTTTACCCCCTTTCTCTGGTTTCTTTTCTAAAGACGAAATTCTTGCTCATGCCTATCAGCACAATACACTATTGTGGGTAATTGGCGTTATCGGTGCGGTACTGACGGCTTTCTACATGTTTCGGATGATGTTTCTTACCTTTTTTGGAAAATTTAGAGGAACCAGTGATCAAAATCATCATCTTCACGAATCCCCTAAATCCATGACCGTTCCGTTAATTATTCTTGCGATATTATCCGCAATCGGCGGATTTATGGGTATCCCTGAGGTTTTGGGCGGCAGTCACTGGCTAGCCAATTTTCTGGCACCTGTATTTTCTGACTCCGCCTCTAAAATGGATAAATTTAGTTTAGATCATAACACCGAATATATTTTAATGGCGGTTTCTGTTGCAGGATCCACAATGGCCGCGATATATGCTTATTTTAAATACGTTAGAAATGCACATGTTCCGGTATCGGATAACGTTAACCGTCCCGCATTAGCTAATTTATCCTTTCATAAATTTTATTTTGATGAAATTTATAGGGCTGTGTTTATCCGTCCGCTGGATGCATTGTCAAATTTCTTTTTCAAAGTGGTTGATAAATCAGGAATTGATGGCATTGTGAATGGATTTGGTTCAAGTGCTTCAGAAGCGAGCAGAGGTTTTCGTTTATTGCAATCCGGCAACACCGGGTTTTATATTTTTATGATGGTGGTGGGTATCGTAGCTCTTTTTGTTTATGGATTCTATACTATTTAAGGGGGCATCAAGCGTACTATGAATTTATTAATTCTCATCCTGATTTTACCTGTAGTTTTTTCTTTAGTTGCTCTTATTAAAAAAGAGACACAGGTTTTAAAATGGGCTTTTTTGGTATCTATAATTCCTTTTGCATTAACTATTGCCGCAGTTTTCTCTTTTCTTCCGGATGCGTCCACTCAATTTTTAATTGATCTTCCCTGGATTCCATCTTTAGGAATTCACTTTAAGTTGGGTATTGATGGAATTAGCATGATGATGGTTTTATTAACCAATTTGTTAATTCCGATTATCATCCTGGCCAGTTTAAAACATCAATATAAAAATCCCCGTGCTTTTTACAGTTTGATCTTTTTTATGCAAGCTGGTTTATTGGTTGTTTTTACTGCGATGGATGCTTTTTTATTTTATGTTGGATGGGAAGCGGCTCTGATACCGATCTATTTTATCTGTGCCATTTGGGGAGGGGAAAACCGGATTAGGGTCAACTTAAAGTTCTTCATTTATACTATAGGCGGTAGTTTAATCATGCTGATAGCCATTATTTACCTCCATTTGCAAACGCCCGACAATTCTTATGATATTGCCTCGTTTTATAATTTAACCCTCCCCGCAAATAGTCAAGGTTGGATTTTTGGTGCCTTTTTTCTGGCTTTCGCGATAAAAATTCCTGTATTCCCATTCCATACCTGGCAGCCTGATACTTACACCGAGGCGCCCACTGCCGGAACCATGTTGCTGGCAGGGATTATGCTTAAGATGGGAATTTACGGAGCCATTCGCTGGTTAATTCCCATCGCACCGCTTGGATTCGCTAATTGGGGAGAAACTGCGCTTATCCTTTCAATAATCGGGATTGTTTACGCTTCAATAATTGCGTTTACGCAGAAAGACATGAAGCGTTTAATCGCTTACTCTTCAATTGCACACGTTGGTTTAATTGCTGCCGGAATTTTTTCATGGAACGTTCAGGGCTTACAGGGAGCTATGATCCAAATGTTAAATCATGGAATTAACGTTATCGGAATGTTTTTCGTGGTTGATATTCTTACCCGTCGTTTAAAAACCAGGGAGATTGAGTTAATGGGTGGAATAGCTAAAGTCGCACCATTTCTGGCTGCATGCTTTTTAATCATTGTTTTAGGAACGGTAGCTCTTCCTCTCACCAATGGTTTTATTGGCGAGTTTTTATTACTGACTGGTATTTTTAATAATAATAACTGGTATTCATTATTCGCCGGTTTAACTATTATTCTTGGAGCAGTTTACATGTTTAGAATGTTTCAAAAAGTAATGTTAGGTCCGGTTAATGAGCGTACAGAATTATTTACAAAAATTGATCTGACAGAGAAAACGGTGCTGGTGATAATTTGTGGTTTAATTGTTATTATCGGAATTTACCCGCAGCCTTTGCTCCACATTTCCGAAGCAGCAATTACAAATTTAATTGATCAGGTTAATCAAAAAACTTTAGTAAGATAACCATGAGCGCCTTAATAACTTTATCTATAATAGCGATTGTTGTTTTATACATGGGCCTGTATAAAACAAAGAATGCGTTGCTTCCGGTTACCATGCTTGGGATGACCATAGCCTTGGTTTTATCTCTGTTGGAATGGAACAGCAATGCAAAACCAATTTATAGCGGTATGATGCAGTTTGATAATTTCGCCATCGCATTTACAGTTATTTGTATTTTCTCTACGATGCTTATCCTGCTTATTTCTAAAGATTATTTCGAACGAATAAGTGAGCATGTCGCAGAATATTATGCCATCATTTTGTTTGCTTTAGTTGGGATTGTTGTGATGGTATCGTACAACAATCTGTCAATGCTTTTTATCGGGATAGAAATCATGTCTGTTAGTTTGTACATTCTTGCCGGAATCCGAAAAAAGAGCTATTCATCTAATGAAGCGGCTTTAAAGTACTTTTTAATGGGTGCTTTTTCCACGGGATTTCTTCTTTTTGGGATCACCTTATTATACGGCTCAACCGGAACTTTTGATCTAATCCTTATTAAAAATTATGTGTTAAATAATCCAACCAATATTTCCCCCTTATTTTACAGCGGTATTTTGCTTCTTATAATTGGTTTAGGTTTTAAAGTAGGAGTAGCACCTTTTCATTTTTGGGCTCCGGATGTGTATGAAGGATCTCCAACCTTAATAACCGCATTTATGAGTACAGTTGTAAAAACAGCTGGTTTTGCGGCTTTTTTAAGGATTTTTTTATTGTGCTTTGCACCATTACATGATTTTTGGATGATGCCCTTATTGGTAATTACCGTTCTTACATTATTTATAGGCAATATCACCGCTTTGTATCAAAATAGTTTTAAGAGAATGCTGGGTTTTTCCAGCGTGTCGCACGCCGGTTATATGATGTTTGCCATTGTAGCTCTTGGTACTGATTCTATAAACGCGGTTATTTTATATGCTACTGCTTACTCTTTGGCAAGCATCATCGCATTTGCAGCTCTTATTTTAGTTAAACGCCAAATGGGTTCCGATAAATTTGAGAGCTTTAATGGTTTAGGTAGTAAAAATCCTTTTATGGCTTTAAATATAACTGTGGCCATGCTTTCACTTGCCGGTATACCCTTAACTGCGGGTTTTATAGGTAAGTTTCTTATGTTTTCTACTGCACTTTCAGACTATCACGTATGGCTTGTAATTATGGCAGTTATCAATGCCATAATCGGAATCTTTTATTATTTAAGAGTAGTTGTGGCTATGTACTTTAAAGAATCTGATCAAACTGTGATACGTTCCACACCACTTTTTAGTATGGTTTTGGCTTTTTCAACAATCATTACCATCTTACTTGGAATATATCCTGGCTTTATTTCAAATCTCTTCTAGGCACAATTTTTATTAACTTAATGTTGTAGCTTTATCATCATCAACTATGCACGAGATATGGGATTCCCTCCAACATCTTATTGATCCGGAAAAATTACTGAGAGAAGGTGGATTTTATCTGCTTCTCTTCGTTGTATTTGCAGAGACGGGTTTATTTTTTGGATTTTTCCTTCCGGGTGATTATCTTTTGTTTTTAGCGGGAATGTTTGTTGCAACAGAAAAGTTAGATATTACCATATATACTCTGATTATTGGTTTAATCATGGCTGCAGTTACCGGCAATTTTGTTGGTTATTGGTTTGGACTGAAAACCGGACCCATGCTTTACCATCGCCCCGACTCTTTCTTTTTTAAAAAGAAATATCTTAAAGCTGCAGAAATGTATTATGTAAAACAAGGAGCCTTTGCATTAATAATGGGTCGTTTTATACCAATTGTTCGTACTTTTGCTCCTATTTTTGCGGGTGTTGTTCGTCTAAATTTTAAAAAATTTGCCTTTTATAATACGACAGGTGCGGTGTTGTGGATCACATCTTTAACCCTGTTAGGTTATTTTTTAGGACGTAAATTTGAAAAAGAAATAGACGATTATGTTCTTTACATTATTGTAGGTTTTATTGTATTAACTACCATACCACTTATTTGGGCATACGCTAAGCGTAAATTGGGTTCAAATAAAAATACTGAAGAAGAGTTAAATGAAAGTTAATATGACTAGTAAAGAGCACCCCTGGCACAGCATTTCTCCAGGCGCAAATATCCCAACTTTTGTAAATGCCATTATTGAAATCCCAAAAGGATCAAAAGCTAAATATGAAATTGATAAAGATTCAGGTTTAATTAAACTTGACCGGGTTTTATTTTCATCGGTCATGTATCCTGCTAATTATGGTTTTATCCCGCAAACTTATTGCGATGACCATGATCCGTTGGACATCCTGGTTTTGTGTTCTGTGGACGTATACCCAATGACTATTGTAGAAGCCAAAGTAATTGGAGTAATGCATATGGTAGATAATGGCGAGCAGGATGATAAGATTATTGCTGTAGCCAAAAATGATATGTCTGTAAATTACATCAATGATCTGGATCAGTTACCTCCACATACCATGACCGAAATTGTCAGGTTTTTTCAGGATTATAAAGCACTTGAACACAAAAACGTAAGTATAGAAAATCTATTGGGCGTAAATGACGCTTACCGGGTTATACAGGAAAGCCTTGAATTATACCAGGCCACTTTTGTAACTGTTTCATAAATTATGAGTTTCCAAATATTCCTCACATTTTTTCTGGTTTTTTTAAACGGGTTCTTCGTTGCGGCGGAGTTTGCCATCGTGAAAGTAAGGGCTTCTCAGATAGAAATAAAAGTAAAAACCGGTAGTAAAGTTGCTAAAATTGCCAAGCACATGACGCAGCACCTTGACGGTTATCTGGCTGCTACGCAATTAGGTATCACGCTTGCTTCATTAGGTTTGGGCTGGGTTGGGGAGGAAGTAATGGAAGCACTGATCCGAAACATAATGGTATTTTTTGGAGCCGGCGAACAGGTAATTGCAAGTTTTACCTCAACTTTTTCGCCATTTATAGCCTTCGCTATTATTACCGTTTTACACATTGTGTTTGGTGAACTGGCTCCAAAATCAATCGCCATACAGCGTCCCATAAATACAACGATGGGAATTGCCTTACCACTTCATTTCTTTTATCTGTTATTCCGTCCGTTTATCTGGCTTTTAAATGGTTTTGCCAACTTTATTCTCAAATTGATCGGCATCAGCACAATTGGATCTCATGAATCTCATCACAGTTCAGAAGAACTTCAGTATTTGCTGGATCAGGGTAAAGAAAGTGGAGCGTTAGAAAATAATGAGCATGAGCTAATTCGGAATGTTTTTGACTTTAATGAGCGGGTTGTAAAAAATATAATGGTCCCCAGAACCAAAATTAGCGGAATTGAGCTGACTACACTGCATGATGAAATTTTACAAAAAGTTATTGGCGAGGGATATTCCCGTATACCGGTATATGACGATAGTATTGATAAAATTATAGGCATTGTTCATGCAAAAGATATTTTGCCTCTACTTGCCAATAACAAACAGATTGTACTTAATGACATTATCAGGAAGCCTTATTTTATCCACGAATCAAAGAAAATAAATGATTTGATGGCAGAATTTCAGCAAAAGCGAATTCAGATAGCAATCGTACTTGATGAATTTGGAGGGACGGCTGGAATGGTTACACTTGAAGATATAGTTGAAGAACTGGTTGGTGAAATTCAGGATGAATATGATGAGGAGAAGCCGATTGTTGATAAAGTTTCTGAAACAGAGTTTATCGTTAACGCTACGGCATCCATATATGATATTAATGAATACTTGCCTCATGATTTACCTGAAGATGGCGACTACGATACAGTCGGAGGTTTACTAAGTACACTTTTAGGGAAGATTCCGGATGTTGGAGAAACGCATGAGTTTCATGGATATACTTTTACCATTCTTAAAAAAGCAGAGCAAAACGTTGAATCGGTAAAATTAGAAATGGTTATTAATACGGACGACGCTGTAAATCTTCACTAAATTCCCCGGATTTATGCATGTGTTTTATACCCCCGATATAAACTCCGGTCAATATGTTTTAAATGAAGAAGAAAGCAATCATTGCATTAAAGTTTTGCGTCTGCAAAAATCGGCTGAAATTTTTTTAATAGATGGTTTGGGTGGACTTTATAAAGCAAGTATTATAGAAGCTAATCCCAAAAAAACTCTTTTATCAGTAAATGAAAGGCATCCTGAATTCGGTAAACGAAACCATTATCTTCACATTGCTGTTGCTCCTACAAAAAACATTGAACGTACCGAGTGGTTTCTTGAAAAAGCTACTGAGATAGGTATAGATGAGATTTCTTTTATAATAACAGATCGTTCTGAACGAAAGGATGTTAAGATTGATAGATTAAATAAAGTGATAACATCTGCTATTAAACAATCTCTTAAAGCGTATCATCCTAAGTTAAATGCACCGCTTAGCCTAAAAAGGTTTTTGGATGCCAATGGTAATGGGCAAAAGTTCATAGCGCATTGTATGAATGATGGAAAGATTACTTTAAAAGATGGAATTTTGTTAAATTCTAAATATTTAATTCTCATCGGACCAGAGGGCGATTTTACAGAGGATGAACTTATCAGGGCAAAAAGTGCGGGTTATAAAGGGATATCCCTTGGAGAAAGCAGATTAAGAACTGAAACTGCTGCACTACAGGCATGTTTTGAAGTAAACTTTTTAAACCGATGAAGACTTTTTTGTTTTCCTTTTTAATTGCGGCTATTCTTAGCTTTTCCGCTTTCCAGAATCCCACCTATAAAATTGGACGGCTGAAGTATAATGGGGGTGGCGATTGGTATTCTAATCGTACCGCCCTTCCAAACCTTATTGAGTTTTGCAATAAAAATCTGGCTACAAACTTCGAATCAGAAGAAGTAATTGTAGAAGCAGGGAGTGCGGAAATTTTCAAATATCCTTTTGTCTATCTAACAGGCCATGGTAATGTTACTTTTTCAAGTTTGGAAGCAACTAATTTGAGAGAATATTTAACGGCTGGTGGATTTTTGCACATAGATGATAATTATGGTTTGGATAAGTTTATTAGAAAAGAAATGAAAAAAGTATTTCCGGAATCAGACTTTATAGAACTCCCCTCAAACCACCAGATTTATAATCAAAAATTTAACTTTCCCGCCGGTCTTCCTAAAATACACGAGCATGATGGTAAACCCGCTCAAGGTTTTGCCTTGATATATCAAGGCCGAATAGTATGTTTTTACACCTACGAATGCGACCTGGGAAACGGCTGGGAAGACGCCGGAACTTATCCGGGGGATAATCCTGATGCCAGGCAAAAAGCATTGCGCATGGGAGCCAATTTAATTCAATATGCTTTAACTCAGTAGCCATGTATGAGATTTTGATAAATAAAAAATTTAAGTTTCTTCTTGATCATCATCAAAATCAAACCATTGTTAATCATATTTTGATTGGAATGGATACGTCCCAGATTACTACTGACCATTTTCATATTATACATAACCATAAATCTTATCGTGCAGAAATTGTCCGGATGCTTAACGCTGATAAGGTGTGTGTTATTAAAATAAACAATCATATCTACAATGTGGAGTTAAAAGATCAGTATGATAATTTGCTGCAACAAATGGGTATGGACAATTTAAACAAAGTTAAAATACTTGATCTTAAAGCTCCAATGCCAGGGCTGGTTTTAAAAATATTGGTTGTCGTAGGTCAGGAAGTCAAAAAGGGGGATAATCTTATTGTACTGGAAGCGATGAAAATGGAAAATATCATTAAATCCCCTTCAGATTTAAAGATTAAATTGGTAAAAGTAAATACTTCAGATAAAGTAGAAAAAGGTCAAACTTTAATAATGTTTTAGATCTTAAGAGAGCTGCAGATTGGTACTTTTTTACAAAAAATATTAGATAAATAAGATTTTTTGTAGCTTTATCTTCAATTATTATTAACGGTCGTTTAGAAAAGAATAATTTATGAAAAAAGTCTTACTATTATTATTTCTAATAAGTACAGTCTCATTTAGTATCAGTTTTGCTCAAAACAAGACTGTAGCAGGGAAGGTTACCTCTATTAGTGACGGTTTACCACTACCAGGTGTTAGTGTTTCCGTTAAAGGATTTCCTTCAATTGGTTCTCAAACCGACGCACAAGGATTGTTTAGGCTTGATGTTCCGGCTAGTTCAAACAGCTTGATATTTAAGTATATCGGATTTAAACAAAAGGAAGCCGCTATTACTTCGGGCGTAATGAATATTCAGTTAGAGGATGATCAAACTCAATTATCAGAAGTTGTAGTAGTTGGTTACGGTACGCAAATCAAGCAGGATCTAACTGGTTCGGTTGCACAGGTAAATGCAAAAGATCTGGAGAATATCCCGGTTACAAGTTTTGAATCAGCTCTGCAAGGAAAAGCAACAGGTGTTTTTGTAGAATCTCAAAATGGAAAAGTTGGTCAGGGAATAAAAATTCGTGTTCGGGGTTCTGCTTCAGTTTCTGCGGGTAATGACCCTCTTTATGTGGTTGATGGAATTGTAATAACTACTGCAAATTTATCAAGTACTGAAGCCTCTACAAATCCACTTGCCGATATTAACACAAATGACATTGAATCTATTGAGGTTTTAAAGGACGCATCAGCCGCCGCTATATATGGTGCCCGGGCTTCTAATGGAGTTGTATTAATAACTACCAAGACTGGCAAGGCTGGGAAATCATCCATTAATTTCAGTGCTTTTGGTGGCGTAAGTTCTCCTACAGGACACAGGGAGTTTATGAATTCTGAACAATATGTTCAGATTACCAGAAGGGCCGGTAAAGGAGCAGCAAAGCAGGATTTTGATGCCGGCTTTTATTCAACCTTAGCCGAAGCTGAAACAGACTACGAAGGATTTGTAGAAAGTAGGTTAAACAGGTATTCTGCTGGCAATGATGATTACAATACATTTAAAGTAAATACAGACTGGGAATCATTAGCCTATCAGAATAACCCTGTAATACAACAGTATGATTTAAACTTTAACGGAGGTAATGATAAAACAACATTTTACATTGCAGGCCAGTATTTGAACCAGGATGGAATTATAGTTGCAAATGGATATAAAAAATACTCTGGCAGGGTTAATTTAAACCACAAAGTTACAGACTTTATTGATATGGGTTTAAATCTGAATGTTACCAATAGTGTAAACGACAGGGTATCCAACGATAATGCATTTTCTACCCCGATTCAAATAGTTGCTCTTTCTCCAATTACTCCCTTAATCGATCCCAGATCCGGATTATTAAGTGGAAGTCTTCCGGGTGTAGCAAGTAATTATCCTGTTTATTTCAACCCGCTTTTAAGTGTAGATAATGCGTTTTACAAAACCAATGTTTACAGAAACATCGGCAAAATATTTGCCAATGTTAAACTAGCGCCGGCCTTAAAGTTTACTACTGATTTTTCGGTTGATAATTTGAATCAGAATGAAGAAAATTATTATGGTACGTTAACCTTTCGGAACACAGGTACAAATAACGGTAGTGGTTACAACTCATCAGATTTTGTAGTAAACATTAATACCAATAACTTTTTGTCTTATACAAAATCATTTGGTGCAAAACATAATTTTGATGCGGTTCTAGGAACCAGTTATCAAAAGCAAACGATCAGATCTAATTCTGTAAGTGGTGAGCAATTTCCAAGTGATGCATATAAAAAAATACAAAGCGCTGCTACAAAAACTGACGGATCTAGTACAGAAACTGCGTTCAGTTTCTTGTCCTATTTTTTTCGTGGAAACTATAAGTTCAACGATAAATACCTTGCCACATTTAGCGCCCGGTATGACGGGTCGTCAAGGTTTGGAGCATCAAACAGATACGGATTTTTTCCGGCAGGTTCATTAGGCTGGATCATCAGTGAAGAAAACTTTTTGAAAAACAATGATTTAGTAAGCTTTTTAAAAGCAAGGGTGAGTTATGGTTTAACAGGAAACTCTGAAATTGGTAATTTTGCTTCAAGAGGATTATATAGTGGCAATGGTGCTTACGGAGGATTGGCAGGTCAGTTACCTTCCCAAATTAAAAATCCAGAACTAAGTTGGGAAGAGACTCAACAATTAGATATTGGTTTAGATTACGGTATAGTTAATAATAGAATTTCAGGTTCTTTTGACTATTATGAAAAGAAAACGAATGGATTATTGTTAAATGTGCCTGTTCCTGCAACTACCGGTTTTACAACCTTTACTAAAAACGTAGGAAAGTTGGATAATAAAGGGTTTGAGGCAGCCGTAAATACACAGAATTTTGTAGGCAAGTTTCAGTGGTCCAGCAGCATTACATTTTCAAACAATAAGAATAAAATTACTGATTTAGGTGGACAGACTCTGGGTAGCAACGATATAAATTACGGCATAGAAGGTCAGCCGATCGGTGTATTTTATTTACCTGAATATGCAGGAGTAGATCCGGCAAACGGAGATGCCATTTATTACTTAAATACCAAAGCTGCCGACGGTACTATTGACAGGACGACTACGAATGATATAAACTCCGCTGAAAGGGTTTTCGCCGGAAATCCGAATCCAAAGTATATTTATGGTTTCAATAATAACTTTTCTTTTAAAGGTTTGGATCTGACGGTGTTTTTTCAGGGTGTTTATGGGAATGATATTTTTAATGCAGGTGGCCAATATATGAGTGCGAGTGCCAGTAATGGATTCGATAATCAAACGCTTGATGAGTTGGATTATTGGGATAAGCCGGGAGATATTACCAATACCCCTGAACCAAGATTATTTTTTGGTAATGGCGTTAACAATTCCAGCAGGTATTTAAGTGATGGATCTTACATAAGATTTAAAACTTTAACATTGGGATATACACTTCCATTAAGCGTTATAAACCGCTTAAAATTAAGCAGAGTTAGAATTTACGCAACCGGTCAAAACTTAGCTACGTTCACCAAATATAAAGGGTGGGACCCGGAAGTAAACGCGGATTATCAAGTTTCAAATATTAATCAGGGTGTTGATTTTTACTCAGCTCCACAAGCTAGGGTATTCTCTTTCGGAGTAAACATTGGATTATAATTACATTTAGAAATTAAGAAAATGAAAATCAAATATTTATACAGTATTTTAATTACCACTTTTCTTGTAGCTGGATTATCTTCTTGTGAAAAACAATTAGACATACAACCCACGCAAAGTATTGACCAGGACAAAGCATTATTAACGTCAAAAGATGTAGAGGTTGCTCTGGTAGGAGCCTATGCAGAATTGGGGTCAGTAAATTTTTATGGTGGCCGTGTGTACCTTACTGCTGACTTTTTAGCGAACGTAAACGCTATTGAGTGGTCAGGAACATTTCAAGGATTAACTCAAATCATAAATAAAACAGTACCTAAGGATAATTTATTTGTCAATAATATTTGGACGGCCGGGTATGATGTGATTAACGATGTTAATAACGTTTTAGCCGCTCTGGATAAAGTAGAGGCAACTAAAAAAGATCGATTTGAAGGGGAAGCTAAGTTTATTAGAGGGGCTGTATACTTTGAATTGGTTAGACTTTTTGGTAAAGCGTACAATGATGGGGATCCGGCATCCAATTTAGGAGTTCCCCTTGTGCTAGTTCCAACGGTAGCAGTTGATGGATCAAACTTGGTTAGCAGGGCTACGGTTAATGAAGTTTATAACCAGGCTATAGCAGACCTAATTGAGGCAGAGGCAAAACTACCGGATAATAATGGCTTCTTTGCAAGCAAGTCTGCAGCTGCAGGAATGTTGTCAAGAATTTATCTTCAAAAAGGCGACTTTGCTAATTCAGCACAGGCAGCTGATAGGGTAATAACTACTTCCGGAAAAACATTAACACCTAAATATATCGATGCTTTTCCACCGCAAGGAAGCACCGCTGGCTCAAATACAACTGAAGATGTTTTTGCCATTCAGGTTACGGCACAATCCGGGGCAAATGGGTACAATGAGTTTTATTCCTCTTCTGATTTTGGTGGAAGGGGTGACGCTGCAATAACTGAAGACTGGATTCAAAATTATGAAGCTAATGATGAAAGATTAGAAATATTCTATGAATCTGGTGGATCTGTGTACAACTCAAAGTCTAGCAACCAATATGGAAATGTAACAATCATCCGAATTGCTGAAATGTATTTAAATAGGGCAGAATCAAATCTGCGGTTATTCCCAGCAGCTCCGATAGGTGGAGTTACACCAACGCAGGATTTAAACATGATCAGAAGCAGGGTTGGGCTTCCTTCAAAAGTGGCAACCTTAGACAACGTTCTTAAAGAACGTAGCCTGGAATTTGCATTTGAAGGCTTTTCTTTACACGATGCCAAGAGAACACAACAAAACATCGCTTCTATACCCTGGAATGATAATAAGTTGGTTTTTCCAATACCTCAAAGAGAAATTGATGCTAATCCCAATCTTATACAGAATCCGGGATATTAGTGTAGATTTTAATTATACCTTTTAATCCTCCCAACTGCATTGGGGGGATTTTTTTTTGGCAAATGTTATTAATATATTCCCGACCAACACGTTAGTTACATTAACCACAGCTAGTAAACATTTTATTTTACTCTAGTATACCTCATATGATATGTAATTTGATGTTCAAATGATTTGGGTTTCATTTTCTTATTGCCATAATTTATCTGGGTAAAAAATAACCATCAATATTCACAATCAGCACTGTCCCTGTCAGGGAATGATTAAGAGATGATCGCTTTTCATTCCGTTTTCATGTTATGATTATTTTAGTATCTGAAAAATATGTGTTTATTCAATGAAGCAGGGCAGATAATCGTTACCAACTTTACGCAACCAAACCATAACTGATAGCCGCCGCCGGAAGATCAAATCATAAAAAAAGATCCTCAACTAAATGAGGATCCGTTTCCAAAAACCTTTATAATACAAATCTTACTTTATTTTCTTGCTATTTTTAGATTGTGATTTAGGCTGATTAAAATGTGGTTTACCACTTGTGTAAATTTCTGGCTGACCAACCAAAGTCATGGCACATCTAAATCCCAATTCCGCTCCAGCTTCATCCTGTTGCATAAACCTGCGTGTTCCTGGATTTAACCAATAAGCCCTATCATTCCATGAACCACCCTTAAAAACTCTCGACCGATCATCAACTAATGTAGTAACACCATAAAGATTCTGATTAACACTGTCTAAATGTCCTCTAAAATCTGGATTGTAAGGTTTTCCTGCAATTGCGGACGAGTCAATTTTACCCTGATCATTTTGAAGCTCAGTCCACGTTTGTTTTTTTGCCGTTTTTGCCGGATCTTTAATTGGTCTTCCGTATTTATCTTTGGCATAAAGTCCTTTATCTCTGTCGGCAAGACGTTTGTTCACGTATTCGTTCCCGCGGAAAGGATTAAAATCATTAAAATCTTCAAAAGAAAGCTTGCGATAAACATCAGCGGTCCACTCATTAACATTACCGGCCATATTGTAAAGGCCGAAATCGTTTGGCAAATAAGCCACAACTGGCGCTGTAATGTCAGCTTTATCATTTAGATAACCACCTGTACCCATGTTGTCACCTTCGCCACGTTTAAAATTTGATAATATCATACCCCTGGTTTTCTTTTTTGGAGATCTAACTCCAAGTCCATTCCATGGATAAATTTTACCATCAGAAATATTTTCGTATTGTGTGTTTCCAGCTAATGCTAAAGCCGCGTATTCCCATTCTGCTTCAGTTGGCAAACGATAAGGCTGTTTTAAAACACCATCTTCAAGTCTTACCGGACGAGTAGGGCCTTTATTTCCCTTTGCTGGTGCCGCACCTGAAGGAGTTGTTCCAGCGTTGGGATTAAGATCTCTTGGCATCTTCTTTCCATCCTGTTCACGGGTAAACTGGCCATTTAAATAAATATCTGTGTTAAATGGTTCTGATCCTGTTGTGGCTGCTGTGGTAGTGGTACCGGCAGATTTGCCTTTGCCGCCACCGGCCAAAGTTTTATAATCTAATAAAACTCCGCGTTCTCTTAAAATTTCTTCATTAACACGGTCAGTACGCCATTCGCAATAAGCGTTGGCCTGCTCCCATGTAATTCCTACAACCGGATAATCCTGAAAAGCAGGATGCCGCAAATAATTATTTACATAAGGTTCATTATAGGATAAAGGCTGTCGCCACACTAATGTATCAGGAAGCGCACTATAATAATATTCACCATCATCTGGAAAATTTCTTTTAATCCAGTATAAGTATTCTAACCAATCCACATTAGCTACTTCAGTTTCATCCATGTAAAAAGAGGCTACTGTTACACGCCGACGGACATTATCAAATTCATAACCAAGATCTTGATTGAGTGATCCTCCCATCACAAATGTTCCACCTTCAACAGCAACTAACCCAGGTCCGGGTCCGGGCTGCACTTTTTTGTGTACCTCATAACCGCCATTATAACGGTCGTTGTAAGCCATTCCTGTTTTTGAAGATGCCTGGCGTTGTTTGCAACCTGTGCTTACTACTATTATTGCTAAAATCGCAGAAGCAAAAAGTATTGATTTTTTAACCATTGGGTATATTCTGAGCAATTAATCCTATAAAAATACTAATTCCGTTTAATCTTAAAACTTAAGTTTTTGTAAACTTTATTTTACACCTTAACTCATTCAAACGAAAATCATTCAAAAGAGTTACAACAGGTTGTATTTTAATGCCTTTCTGTTTTTGTACTCTAAATTATATCCAACTATTCTTTAAACGTTTTGGCGATTAATAACGTATTAACTAAAAATTTAATATGAACCATTGCCCATTTTCTGCGGTTAAGACGCTAATCAAAGCCTAAAGTTTTTGTTTACATTGTATTATGCTAATTAACTCTAATTTTGGGTAAAATATTTATCTCATTCATGATAAACAAAATTTCAATTTTAACCGTATTTGTTCTGCTTTCCTATACTGGTAAAATTAAAGCTCAAGGTTTCCCTCAAAGTGACGGAAAATTTAACAACACAATTCAAACAGCTGCACCTTTTTTGTTGATTGCACCTGATGCACGCTCTGGAGCAATGGGAGATGTTGGTGCTGCTACCTCACCAGATGCGAACGCGATGCATTGGAATCCGGCCAAGCTGGCTTTTATGGAAGATCCAACCGGATTTGCAGTTTCCTACACGCCATGGCTTAGAAATTTAGTGCCTGATATAGATCTTGGCTATCTTTCAGTCTATCATAGGCTGGATGAACGAAATACCATAGGCGCTTCATTGCGGTATTTTTCTTACGGGGAAATTCAGCTTACCGGCCCTGAGGGAAGTGAAATAGGTATTTATAGCCCTAATGAGTTTGCTGTAGATGGAACATTTGCACGAAAATTTGGTGAAACATTTTCTCTAGGCACGGCAATCCGTTATGTAAGATCCAGTTTAAGTAACGGGCAGTTTAATGGCCAGGAGATCAGGCCGGCTTCAGCGCTCGCCGCAGATGTTTCTGCTTATTACAGAAATGGAACCGTTTTATTAGGCAGGGATGCTGAAGTGGCTTTTGGAGTAAATATTTCTAATATCGGAACAAAAGTAAGTTACTCAGAAGCCGCAGAAAAATCTTTCTTGCCTACCAATCTAAAACTTGGAGGTGCTACTACATTTAATTTGGATGATCTGAATACTTTTGCAATAGCATTAGATATCAATAAGCTTCTTGTTCCTACTAGTCCTGTAAGAGATGATAATGGTGTTATAACCAGTGGGAAAGATCCAAACAGATCTGTACCTGCCGGTATTTTCGGATCTTTTACAGATGCGCCGGGTGGTTTTTCAGAAGAAATTCAAGAAATAAGCTATTCACTAGGAACCGAATATTGGTATAACCGTCAATTTGCTTTACGAGCCGGTTATTTTTATGAAAGCCCAACCAAAGGCGACAGACAATATTTAACATTAGGAGCAGGATTAAAATACAATGTTTTTAATCTTGATTTTGCTTATCTGGTGGCAAATCAGCAAAAAAGCCCTTTGGCCCAAACATTGCGCTTTTCCCTTATTTTTAATTTTGAGAATAAGAAATAATCTGTACGATAAAGGCATAGTAAAAATTAATTATTTTACTTTAAACTCTATCTCATAATCAATTAACCATTTAATCACATTATGAAAATTAAAGTTGGGTTTGGTTTTGACGTACATCAGCTTGTAGAAAATCACCCTTTTTATCTTGGAGGCGTTAGGTTAGAGCATTCTTCAGGAGCGTTTGGACATTCTGATGCAGATGTTTTAGTTCACGCTATTTGCGACGCATTGTTAGGTGCGGTTAACTTACGTGATATTGGTTTTCATTTTTCTAACACAGACGATCGATGGAAAGGTATCAGTAGCCTGATATTATTAGAAAAAACGGCTCAGCTACTCAATGATAAAGGCTGGACAATCGGAAACATTGACGCAATGCTTTGTTTGGAAGCGCCTAAAATTAATCCATATATACCTGAGATGAAAATAAATATAGCAAGGGCCGCTGGTATAACCGATGACGATATTTCAATTAAGGCTACTACAAATGAAATGATGGGTTTTGTTGGCCGTAAAGAAGGAATTGTTGCTTATGCTGTTTGCCTGGTAGAAAAATCATAATTGTCGCTATTGAATTTTTACATCTTTAAAATTGACGCCGCATTTACCACAATTGCTCGCACAACCTTTATTGGATTGCAGGCTTCGGTAAACTACTCTGCCAATGTAAAATAGAGCAAAGGCAAAAACCACAGCTAAAATAAATTCCTGGATTCCCATTAGTATAAAGGTAAACGTTAAATTAAAACATTAACAACTTACTTTCAAAAACTACCTTATAACAACATTTCGAATTTAAAAACTACCTTTGCGGAAATTTTCAAAGTAGTTTTTCATGCAAAACATTCGGAATATAGCAATCATAGCACACGTAGACCACGGCAAAACCACACTGGTTGACAAGATCTTACATCAAACAAATCTTTTCAGGGATAATCAGCCCACCGGCGATTTGATACTTGACAGCAATGATTTAGAACGGGAACGGGGAATAACCATTGTATCAAAAAATGTTTCGGTACAATATAAAAACGTTAAAATAAATATAATTGATACTCCGGGACACGCGGACTTTGGCGGAGAAGTGGAGCGGGTATTAAAAATGGCCGATGGCGTTATTTTGTTAGTTGATGCGTTTGAAGGCGCTATGCCACAAACCAGGTTTGTAACTCAAAAAGCTTTATCATTAGGCTTAAAGCCGATTGTTGTTGTAAATAAGGTAGATAAAGAAAACTGCCGTCCCGAAGAAGTGTATGAATCTATTTTCGAGTTGTTTTACAATCTTGAAGCTACAGAGGACCAATTAGATTTTCCTGTTCTTTACGGATCTTCCAAACATGGGTGGATGAGTACAGACTGGAGAAATCAAACCGAAGATATAACCCCTTTGCTGGATGCGGTTCTTGAATTTATTCCTCCTGCACCCATCTCAGAAGGTACGTTGCAAATGCAAATTACCTCCTTAGATTACTCATCATTTGTTGGCCGGATTGCTATTGGTCGGGTTGCACGCGGTATAATTAAGGAAAATCAACCGGTATCGTTGGTTAAGCGTGATGGTAAAATTCAGAAAAGCCGCATTAAAGAACTGTATGTTTTTGAAGGTTTGGGCAAAGTGAAAGTTACGGAAGTGAAATCCGGAGATTTGTGTGCCGTTGTAGGTATAGAGGGATTTGATATTGGCGACACAATCGCTGACTTTGAAAAACCTGAGCAACTGGACGTTATCCATATTGATGAGCCAACCATGAATATGTTGTTTACAATTAATAACTCTCCATTTTTTGGTAAAGAAGGAAAATTTGTAACCTCTCAACGTTTAAAGGAACGCTTATACAAGGAAATGGAAAAAAACCTTGCCCTTAAGGTGATTGAAACTGAATCTCCGGATTCCTATTTAGTTTACGGCAGGGGTATTTTGCATTTATCCGTTTTAATTGAAACTATGCGTCGTGAAGGCTATGAATTACAGGTGGGACAGCCGCAGGTTATTATAAAAGAAATAGATGGAGTAAAATGCGAGCCCATAGAGACACTGATTGTAGATGTACCCGCTGAGGTTTCAGGTAAAGTAATTGAACTTGTAACACAACGCAAAGGCGAATTATTAGTTATGGAGCCGAAAGGCGACCTTCAACATCTTGAATTTGAAATTCCGGCCCGCGGCATTATCGGTTTGCGCAACAATGTTTTAACCGCTACGGGCGGAGAAGCAATTATGGCGCACCGTTTTAAGTCATACGAGCCATGGAAAGGAACTATTCCGGGTCGTTTGAGCGGTGTTTTGGTATCTATGGAAAAAGGGCAAACAACAGCTTATTCTATCGATAAATTACAGGATCGCGGTCGATTCTTTGTTGATCCGGGTGTAGATGTTTATGAAGGACAAATAATGGGTGAGCACATTCGTGACAACGATCTGGTGGTTAACCTCGTTAAAGGTAAAGCGTTAACTAACATGCGTGCTTCCGGAACGGATGATAATGCCCGTATTGCCCCGGCAATTAAATTTTCTTTAGAAGAAGCCATGGAATATATACAGGGTGATGAATACATTGAAATAACGCCTAAAAGTATGCGTTTACGAAAGATTTATTTAGGAGAAAACGAACGTAAGATTAACGCGAAGAAATTTCAGAGTTAAGTATTTTGATCATATTTTTATAAAACCTGGTTTACGCCGGGTTTTTTTGTTTTGGCTAAGAGGCATTGCTTATTCCTTAAACCATCCCACAATAAAAATCTATTACATTTACCTGTTAAATGAAGATACCCGCCATTTCCGGTTTTGATCCGCATGCTTTTGAAAAGTATTTTAAAAATACAGCATGGCTAATGTTCGGACGGGTTTTAAGTATGGTAGTGGGTTTTATAATTGCCCGCTACCTTGGCCCTTCTTCATTCGGAGACCTTAGTTTTGCCATAGCGTTTACCGGCATTTTCGCGGCAATTGCTGCGTTAGGGTTGGATAGTTTTGTTGTCAGGGAAATCCTTAACGATCCGCAAAGTAAAAATGAAATTCTTGGAACCGCTTTTTGGATGCGGCTTGCGGTTAATCTGTTTCTAATTCCCGCTGCTATTCTTATTTATGTTTGGTTTCGCGGCATGTCTGCAAACCAGGGGAATTCTTTAACCGTTATCATTTCTTTTTGTGCTTTGCCTGCGCTTTTTAAATCCTTTAATGTAATCGATTCCTATTTTCAGTCGCAGGTTCAATCAAAGTATGTAGTGCTTGTGCAAAATACGTGTTTGTTAATTTCAGCCGGTGTTAAGGTATTTTTAATTGTTTTAGATCTGCCTGTTGTTTTCTTTGCATTGGCTTTGAGTTTAGATGGTGTCCTTCTTGCTGTAGGTCTTATAATTATATATCAGAATAAAGCTGTTCAGCATGTTTTAGATTGGAAATTTAATTTTGAGAGAGCAAAATCCCTGCTCAAGCAATCCTGGCCACTTATACTAAGTGCAATCATGGTTTCCTTATACATGCAAATTGATATAATAATGCTTAAAACTAAAGGAAGCGAGGCTGTTGGAATTTACAGTGCCGCCGCCCGGATAAGTGAAGCATGGTTCTTTATTCCTGTTGCGGTTGTAACTTCTGTATTTCCAGCTATTATTAATGCACGTAAAACAGATCTTTTCCGATATAATAAGCGGCTCCAAAATTTATATGACCTTCTGGTTGGCCTTAGCTTACCCGTAGCATTTGTAGTCAGTATATTCGCAAATACCATTATTACGTTTCTTTACGGATCGCAATACGAGGGGGCCGGGTTAATGCTGGCTATACATATCTGGTCAGGGATTTTTGTATTTCTTGGGAGCGCCAGCAGTCAATACTTGCTGGCAGAAGGTTTTACTATTATATCTTTTAAACGAACCGCAATTGGTGCTGTAATAAATATATTAATTAATATATGGCTCATTCCGCTATACAACGGCGTTGGGGCATCAGTAGCAACGTTAATTGCCTACTTTTTTGCAACTTTTTCTATTTTGTTTTTTCCTCAAACCCGGCATCAGGGTATAATGATGCTCAAATCTTTATTTTTAATATCAATTTTTCAAAAGCTGATTAAACGTTGAAACGCATTTTACCTTATCGTAGTTTATTAAACCTTAATAGATTACGTTCCATTTTATCTTTTGGGGTAAAAGGATATCTGGCGGAGATTGGATGGTTTAAAACCATTCAAAGTAAATCTCCGGTTAACGAAACAGATGATCCGATACCATGGGTTACTTATTCGTTTATTGATTTTATTAAAGAAAGGATTAATAAACAGCACGCGGTTTTTGAATTCGGATCAGGCAATTCAACTTTTTTTTATTCAAATCTGGCTGGGAAAGTAGTATCTGTGGAGCATGATCAGGCATGGTTTAACAAAATCTCAGCTTCAAAACCTAAAAATTCAGTTATGATTTACTGCGAGTTGCAGAAAGATGGAGACTACTGTCGGGCACCGCTTTCAAGTAAAGATAAATTTAACGTAATTATTGTTGATGGACGGGACCGGGTGAATTGTTGCAAGCAAGCCATACATGCTTTATCAACAGATGGTGTCATTGTTCTGGATGATTCAGAACGTGAATTTTATGATCCTGCCATTCAATTTTTGACTAACGAAGGTTTTAAGAATATCGCTTTTAGCGGAATCTCGCCAGGGTTATTTTATAAAAAATCAACTTCTGTATTTTATAAAGATCGTAACTGCCTGGGCATTTAATAAATACCACAAGCATCAAACCATGGGATTTAAAATCTGTTCAATTTTCGGGTACGTCCACGCCCGGTTTTCGCAAAAGCAAACATGCAAAATTTAGCGCCCATTGCCTTATTTGTTTATAACAGGCCCGACCATACACGTCGCACCTTAAAATTTTTGCAGCAAAATTGGCTTGCGGATGAATCCAGGTTATTTATTTTTTCGGATGCTGCCGCCCGGCCTGTCGATAATCAAAAAGTAGCAGAGGTTAGGGAATTATTAAATGCTGTTAGCGGCTTTAAAAAAGTTGAAGTTATCAATCGTAAAATAAATTTTGGCCTGGCCAACTCAATTATTGACGGAGTTAACCGTATGGTAAAGGAATACGGGAAAGTAATTGTATTTGAAGACGACCTGATCAGCTCCCCGCACACACTGCAATATTTTAATTCGGCGCTTTCGCGATACCAGAATGAAAATAAGGTAATGCATATCGGTGCTTACATGTATCCCATACAAAACAGCCCGAAGAATAACAATGATAAGTGCCTGCCCGAAACCTTTTTTTACAGAGCAGCTACCAGTTGGGGCTGGGCCACCTGGCAGCGTGCATGGAATGATTTTGAACCGGATATAAACATACTCATCG
>JACMND010000054.1 GCA_014378705.1 Pedobacter sp.
CTAAAAGCAAAACAGCAAAAACAATATAGATTATAAAATCAGGCATTGTTGAAGGCAACGGCAATTTTTAATATCCCAGTTGATGCCGATAAAGGTAAATCCTTTTTTAAAGCTTTTTTTAATTTTTTATTTGCGAAAGTTCATGCCTTTTTTGTGAAGATTTCTTTTTATAAAGCATTTAAGATACCTATGTTTTTTGCCAGGATTTACTATTCAATTGGGAATTTACGAACCTGTTTACCTTTTTGTAGTTACTTTAAACGTTATTTTATTTTAAAGCCTTTAAGAACAGAAGTTGAACTCCAACCTAATAATTTTCGGGCTTTAGAATCATCAAAAGTAAGGTCAGATGTGATTTTTTTTAATTTTTCAGAATTAATCGGAGCTTTATTGCCAATCATATCCCCTATTCTTGCAAACGTTTTTGCCAATCCTCCAGAAATATTTCTGGGTAACTTTTTATTCAACTGCTCTGCAATTACTTTACTTAGCTCTTTAAATGAAGGATGATAACCATCCGTAAGGTTAAAAACACCACCAACTTGAGCAGCTTTTAAAATAATATAAGCAACATCTTTGGCCAGAACTACGCTTTTTTTTGATCTTCCTCTATCAATGTTAAAATAATACCCTTTATGAATTGCTTTAATCATAGAACCCAAATTACCAGGAGGATTGGGACCCGCTATCAAAGGCAATCTTAAAATAGTACAAATTACACCCCGGTTTTTACACCATTCCAGTACTATTTCTTCACCTTTAATTTTACTCAATCCATAAGCATCAGAGGCTGATAATTTTTCGGCCTCATTGATGGCTAATCCGCTTTCTTTACCATAAACCGCAACAGAACTAATAAATACGAACGACTTAGGAAGAATGTTGATCTGCTCAAGCCCAAATAAAAGATTAGAAGTACCCTCGACGTTGACCTTAAAAAAAGCCGCCTTTTCTTTTTCGGATGTTGGAACAGAGTGAGCTTTTCCTGCTGAGTGAATCACCAGATCAAACGGTTGATTAAATCTTGGTACAGATTTATCCAAAGCACATTTTACATGACCATTCAACCTGCCAAGGGTAGTGATTTGATTGTCTTGGTTGTTTAAATGATCGTAAATAATACTTCCTAAAAAGCCCGTAGCGCCGGTAATCAGAATATTCATGCAGCTAGTAATGAGTGCTTCTTAACAAATTGAAGTATACCCACTCAAGTAAGCGTTTTGGGATTAATCTTAAAATAACCCGTAACGTGATGTTGTAATACAGCGCTGGTTTGCTTATAAACTTATCTGTTGACAACTTCTTAAAAAAAACTATTTCGTTCTTTAGATAGTCTGCGCCGCGTCTTCTCCCTACCATATTATTTCCTATTCTTGCGTCAACCAAAGGTTTCTGCAGGTTGTAAAATTTAGCTCCATGCCTGGCCATTTCATACCAGAGGTTGTAATCTTCGTAAACTCTGTTATTCCAATAGCCTCCTGCAGCAATAGCAAGTTCACGTCTGTAAATCACAGTCATGTGGTTTATCGGATTTCTATATTTCAGGTACTTTACAATATCATTGTGTTGTTCAGGAAGAGGTCGTTTTTTATTAATATCTCCTGGTTTAACTAAAAATTCCCTTATCAAACTTCCAATCACATCGATTTCAGGGTTTTCAATCAGAAAGCAAATTTGTTTCTGAAATCGGTCAGGCATTGAAACATCATCGGAGTCCATTCTGGCGATGAATTCATAGGAAGCCTCCATCAACCCAGCGTTCATCGCTTTTCCCATGCCTAAGTTCTGGCTTAATTTGATCCGTTTAATAATGGCTGGATATTTTGCCGAGTATTTATCAAGAGTCCTATAAAGATCCGTATTTAACGGACCGTCTTCAACAATAATAATTTCATTTGGGAGTAATATCTGCCCATCGGTTATACTACTCAAAGCTTCATCAAGAAAGCGGTGATCTTCCTTGATGTAAACAGGCATTAAAACTGAGAATTCCATATAGTAATTACTTTCTACGCTTCTTCAACTGACTCTATATTTGCTTTGATCTTAATAAATGTTTGTAAAACCTTTTTAAAATCCACAAAGGCATTAGCCTTAATACTATTTTGATTGGAATAATGATGGCATACTCGCCAAAGGTAATGTGTCTTTCAATTAAGGAGGTGTTCAAAAACGTGAGCTCAGATCTAAGGTAAGACCAACCGTGCCTTCGGCCGATCATGTTATTGCCGATTCTAAAGTGCAACAAAGGCTGCTGAAGATTTTCTATCCTATATCCTGCTTTAAGCAGCCTTATCCAAAGATAAAAATCTTCAAAAAGTGGCATTCTTTTGTAGGAGCCAACCTGAAGGACCGGAGATTTTCTGAACATTACTGAAGGGTGATTGAGTGGATTTCTACGCTTGCTGAACCGGATAATATCCATGTACCCGCATGGCAGGGACCTAAAAAGATTCAGATCACCGGGATACTGATTAAATTCCTGAATATTACACCCAACAACTGCTAATTGTTGATTTTTAATCATGTGTTTGTATTGAGTTTCAAATCGATCAGGATAGGAAATATCATCTGCATCCATTCTAGCAACCAACTCATGACTACAGTTTACCAGGCCTTGATTTAATGCATAGGCAAGACCCCTGTTCTTCTCAAGTTCAATTTGTTTGAAAGTTCCTTCAAAATCCTTTTTGAAATTATCAATCACCGATCTAAGTTCATTAGGTATGGCACCATCAACAACGAGGACAATCTCGTCGGGCTTAACAGTCTGATCAATCAGACTTGATAAGGCAATCTTAAGATGGCCCCCATTGTCTTTTCTATAAACTGAAATCAGCACTGAAAAACTCATCTTAATTAAACAAATTAACAAACCGCTCTATCTGCAGTTCAGGCTTGAACTTTTTAATTTGCCCGGGTATATGCTGAATATATAGATTCTGATTATTAATTACTGATTCCATTCCATCTGCCATCCGCTCTTTAGTTAATTCATCTAAAATAACCCCCGTTTTACCCACTACTTCAGGCAGCGCTGAAGAGCCAGACACAATAGATGGCTTTCCTTGATACATCGCCTCCAGAATTGGAATTCCAAAACCTTCGTATTTACTCAGGTATAATAAAGCAGTACAATTTTTAATATATTCTTCTTTCCTATTTTCATCAAGATAGCCAAGAAAAAAAATGTTTTGAGAACTCGAAAGATTCTTTACGTACTGATATATCGCTTCGTAGTTCCAGCCCGGCTTACCGATAAGGTAGTATTTGTACTCCATATTTTGTGAATTTCGTTCTAAAAAGGTTATAAACCCATCAAGCATCAGTTCAATATTTTTTCCGGGTTCAATGGTACAAACCGTTATAAAAAAGGGCAAAGATGGGTTGTTCAAACTTAGTTTGGCATTCATAAAGTTGTAAACTACAGAAATTTTATCCGCACTTATGTCCGTCAGATTGATAATGTCAATTTTTGAAAATTCAGAAACCGTAATCACCTTTGTCGAAAGCCTTGCACTGAGTACAGAGATGCTTTGAATATACTTCCCTCTAAAATATCCATACTTCTCTGGTATATGGAAAGGGATCATGTCATGTATGGTACAAATAGTACGGGTTTTCGGGCTTAGAAATTTGGATAGTAACGGCACTACCGGGTTTGGTGCGAAATAGATGCATGGCTTTTGAACTAAAAGATAAACCGGAAGTATCAGTTGTTCATAGAGAATTCTTAAAATTAAGAACCGATGAATAAAAGCAACCCTTTTAAATCTGATGTTGCTTACATAAGGCACATTAAATACCTTGGCAGTGTCAATATTTTTCGGGCAGAGGATTATAATTTTTGTGAACCGCTGGTAAAATCCGGAGTTTGACGGAAGTCCTTCAAATAACCGCTTCATGAAATACCCGGTGCCGGCAAGCTTACTGTCCCTGTAATTCAAGAGATTGATATATAAGTTCATGCTTTTTTAGGTAATTTAATAAGTAGTGCGGCCAAGATGTATTGTATAATTAAATAGCCGATTGTAAGAATACTTAAACCCCAATAGTAGAGCAGTGCTGATATTGAGTTTTTACCAGATTTTATGAAAATCTGATAGCAATATTGCCGGATAAAGCCGCTTAACATCCCAAAAAAAATAACCCCCGGAAATCCGAAATCAGCATACAACGAGCCTAACCCAAACGATGGCATATAGTTGAGTGCAGCAAACTCTGGCAAAAAATCATAATTTAAAATGGCAAAACCATAGGCATATGGCTTGCCTTCCCAAATAATTCTGGGGATGAATTTATAAAAAGAGGAAAAATAGATTTCACCCCAATAAAAATGTTTATCAGGCTTGGCTAATTCTTCAATAAGGAAAGATTGCTTCTCATAAATATCAAAATACGTTACGGCCGTTAAATAAGGATTGTCCGCACCGCCGGTAGACTGCGCAAAATGGTAAAACACCAGAAGGAAAAATACTGGAATAGAGTATATGAAAATTGTACGGACCTTTAACATTTTATACTCTTCAAAATAAAGCAATAAAAAAAGCAATAAATTGAAGATTGCAAATTTGCTCCCGGAAAAGATGATAAAAAACAGTACAAAAGCGATATGGATTTTGAACCGCCGATAAGTGACCAAAAGGATAATTACCCCTATAAGTAAAAACGTTTTGCCCAACTCGTAAAACGATGCAAATTTTGTGAACACAACTGTTTCGTAAAAACACCTGATTCCTGTTAGTGAGAAGCCGCATTGAAACAGGATACTCAGTGTAGGAATTAATAGCAAAAAACCGATAATGATATTGAAATTCCCAATAAGTTTGCGATTCTTTACTTCTGGCAAAGTAAAAGATTTGAGTCTAGAAAAAGTGCCTACGAATAAACCGGTTACGTACAAAATGATTACCATATTTGAAGCAAAAGATTCCTGCGAATCCGGGAGGACTTGTATTCTTATTATTTGAGGCAATACAAGGAAGATCAGTGAGAAGTGGGCCTCAAAAGTAAAAGGGTTCAGTAAAACGCCATACCTTAAATAAGAAAGATAGCATAGGATTAAAATGTAAATGAAAACAGTTATAATCATTTAACAAGTAACCGTTTGACGGCCGCAATTTCTTTATCTAAACGGGTTTCCCAAGAGTAAAGTGCCTGAAATGCACCTTCTTTAAGATTTTGCTTGATCTGCGTTTGTTTAGCGTGGTCTTCCAACAGATCTTCAATATCTTGTGCAATGATTTGATATTGAACTTCTTCAACATCTTTGACATCATCAATCGGATATATCAATCCAGAAAAGCCATGCTTTATCCACTGACCGGTATCGCCGTTATCCAATGTTACGATCAGTTTATTCGCGTTTATTGCTTCCAGTAACGGGTTTCCCACATTTGAACTTTCATACATCGAAATGAAAATATCAGATATCCCTAAATAATACTTCACCTTAGCTTGCGGTACGGCACCAGTAAAGCGAACGTAATCTTCTAATTTAAAATTTTCAACGAGTGCCTCAAATTGAGGTTTCATCGCTCCTTCACCAACTATTAAAAAGTATATATTTTTATAATTATGTTTGTTTACAATCTTATCCAAAACCCGAATACATCGATCTATTCTTTTATGATCATCCAGACGACTTACAGAAAGCATTAGCTTCTTATCTTCGGGAATGGATAACTCCTTTTTCAAATTTTCCAGGTCTGAATTAGTGCAATCAAACTTGTCAACCCCATTCACAAAAAAATAGAAATTCTTCAGGTGCTTAGAGCCTAGTTGTTTTAATATGTTGTTGCCCTGACTACCATCATTAGTGATAATACAAATATCGGATTTTGTCTTTAAGGCATAGAAAGTGTCTGCGTTGGAAATTTTACGGGCCCACTTTTTTTGATTTAACCATTCTTTTACATAAAGCACGCCCTGAAAGCGGGCCACAATCTTTGCTTTTCCGGTTAAAGAAAGCAACTTTAGAAATCTGGCAGAAAGAAAGCCGAGCTGCTCATAGCCGTAAACCACATCAAATTCACGCTTCCGAAGAGTTCTGGCCCCAAAGTAAATCAACTGGCCTAAAGCCATATATCGCCGCAGACGGAATAAGATCTTAATTAATTTCTCGTTGGAGGCATTGTTAAGCATCGCAGTTAGCGGTGGGTAGACCCTGGTGAGCGCTAAGCCATTAATATTAATCTCTCGTTCGTAAAAGTAGTTTCCTTTGTTGGAGTTATCTCTTGAAACAATGTAATGCACCTCCCAGCCATCTCTAATGTAGGCCTCTGGGGTTTTTCTAATTACCTGTATCGATTTTTCCTTGAAATCGTCGGCTGATAAAAACAATACACTTGGATTCTTCACTTCTTCTTTAAAAGTTTTCTTAAAAGCCGGTTAACATTGAACAGCCATTCGTCACTCTTATAATCAAGATGGGCTTTTGGCGGATTGTCCATTATTTCTTCAAACTCCTTTGAAGAAAATCCTAACTTTTTTAACACAAATTCCTTATCTATTGTAAGCTCTAGTTGCTTATAAGCAGGGTTTTTAGTTTCTTCTAAAGCTTTTTCCCTAGATATCTCCCCATTTCTGATTTGTGCTGAAAGGTGAACCTTACGTTTATCATATCCAAACTTTTCGGGAAGGTAAAACGCCTGATAAAATTTAGTGAATGTTGATTCAAAATGCTTGCCGCCATAGTATTGCCAGCCAAACTCCTTATTAAGTTCTGCCATAGCCAATTCTTTGGAGTAATTTATTTTATTTAATGGCTCCAGATAAACTCCCCCAAGCCCGAGCTTTTTGGCAAGAATATACTTTATGGAATTCATGGTTGGAAACTGTGATATTTTTTTTGAACCAAATTTATTTTGAATATCTCTAATATTGACTAAATCCTGCTTCCGCCATATCCATCGAACAGGCATGCCGTGCTCCGTTGCATAATTGGTACCGGACAATATGTACTTTATTCCATGTTGTTTTCTTAATTTAAACATGGTTGCCATAATAGCGTGATCCGAAAGCATTTCAATATCTACTACACTTGCCTTAAAAAAAGATCTTTGAAGGTCTTTAAATTCAGGCCAATCAATTACATAAGTAGCTAAATCAAAGCCGCATTTATCTACAATCTTCTTGATATTAGATACCGCAATTTCTGAATTCCAGCCATTATCAAAATGAACACATAGAGCTTTAAGGTTTAATCTATGCGCAATTAAAGCAACGTATGAACTATCAACCCCGCCACTCAATCCAATAACGCAATCGTATTTTGTATTGGGATCAGAAGAAACAAGATTTTTTATCCCCTGTAAATTTTGCTCTTCTTCTTTGGAGGTAAATTTTAGCCTGGGCAAGATATCTTTTGCTTCTATGCAATGATTACACACCCCTTCACTATTAAAATTAATATCCGGATCTGAAGTATCCATTATACATTGTGAACAGATACGTATGTTATTAGATTGTTTATTCATGTAAAATGGATTCTAATTGGATAGCAGTTGGGTAAGAAATCAACACCGCCCGATGTGGCCCATGATAAACAAAAATACTGCCTGCGGCAACAGCAGATGCCCCTGCAGCGATTGCTGCATTTAAGTCTGAGTAAGACGAAGCTCCACCACAAGCAATTAAAGGGATAGACAGGGAATGAGAAACTTTATTGATCAGATCTAAATCATAACCACTGTAAGAACCATCTCTATCAACGCTATTTAAAAATATTTCCCCAACCCCAGCAGCCTCCAGTGTTTGGGCATAGTTCACAGGATCCAAAGAGTTTGATTTTCCCTTAACATGGTCGTATACATAAGTTTTGCCAAACAGGCTGTTCTTAACATCTACACCGCCAATTATGCTAGAACTTCCGAACTGTCTGGAAGCTTCTTTAAGCAATGATAAATCAGTGAGGGATTGATGATTGATACCCACTTTTTCAATCCCTATTTTTAAAAGCATTTCTATTTGCTTAAGATTTTTAACGCCACCTGCATAGCTCAGGGGCATAAAACATTCAGAAGCAAGATCCTTGAGAGTTTCCCAATTGGGTTCTTTATTATGGCGTGATGCATCGATATCCATAAAAATCAACTCATCGACTTCCTTTTCGTTAAAAATCCTTAAAGCATTAATGGGATCACCGATATACTTGTATTTCTTAAACTTTTCGGTTTTAACTAGTCCACCGTCCCGAAGTAAAAGACAGGGTATGACTCTGTTTTTCAGCATTCCTTTCTAATATCTCTCAACAAAGTTTTTGAGTAATTTAAGACCAAATTTATGACTTTTTTCTGGATGAAACTGAACACCCATTATATTATCCCGTTCAAAAGCCGAGACAAATTTTAGTCCATGGTGCGTCCATAACAAACTCTCCGTTTCGTTCTCACTTTCAACATAATAAGAATGCACAAAGTAAAATCTATTTTCATTTTCCGGGTCTTCAAGAAGCTTTGAGGATTTTGCCGGAATAACTTTATTCCAACCCATGTGTGGTATTTTTAATTTAGACCCTTCATCAAAAGAAAACTTCTTAACCTTAGCATTCATCCAACCCAATCCGGGAAGCGCTCCTTCTTCACTACCTTTAGTCATTAATTGCATTCCAAGGCAGATGCCAAGTACGGGCAATTTATCAGTTAAGACTTTCCGGTTTAGTATTTCAAGCCAGTTATTGTCAATTAAATGGCTCATCCCGGAATCAAAAGCGCCTACGCCCGGCAAAATTATCTTAGAAGCATCTTCCAATTGCTCAGGTTTATCAATTATCTCTGCTTCAACCCCTATTCGTTTCAGCATGTTTTTAATGGAGCCCAAATTTCCGAGGCCATAATTTATAATGTGAATCATTCAATATACCTCTTTATAAACTCCCCAAAATTAGCTTTCCAGGAATTTGCCCAAAAATAACCACTTAAGTCATTCATATCAAAACTGTAGGGATTAAATATACTTTCTATATTTTCAATTGTTATTTTAGGGATCTTAATGCCCTCTGTGATATATGTCCGGGTATAAGAGGAGTTAAAAAGGAAAACCGGAACCTTTACAGCCATTGCCTCAAAAAGCGCCGTTGAAGTTTCACCCACTATCATTTTTGATCTGCTAATGCTTTCATATAGGTCACTTTCCTTATCGATTATCAAGCCTTGTTTGATAAGCGCAGAATATTTTTCGTTAGCCTGTTTCATTTCCAATGGGTGAGGTCGCAAAGTCAAGGTGAAGCCCTTATTAATTGCATACGGGATTAACCTGGAAAGAAAAGCTGAAGTTTCTTGAAATGTTATACCAGAGCTGAGAAATAGAATCTGATTATCTGCAACTTTTGGCTTTAACGCAGCAAGCTTCTCTGATAAGAAAGGATTCCCAATTACTATTTTTTGACCTGGAATTTTTACTGCAGAGCTCCAGAAATCTCCGTACATAAGCAGGTAATCTGGATAGTAATCTTTTACAATCTTAATATTAAGCAAACCGTTTCCCAAATTATAGGCATGATGCTCTTCGTTAACAAAGCCATGCTGAAGTTCGGCTACTGGAATTTTTAGAGAGTGGGCAGCTATAATAATATAGGAACGGCTTCCGTAGCTCCCATCTTCGACGAAGATTATCTTGGGCCGTTTCGCTTTAAAAAATTCTACATAGGTTTGAATCGAGGATTGAAATTCCAGGCAGTTCCGTTCAATAATATCCCTTATTCTCTTCCAAGTTTTCTCTTGCAGTAATCTCCCAATTTTAAAACCAATGCTTTCTAAAAGTTCCTTAATTATTAACGAGTCGTCCAAATTTAACTTTGGTTTGTAAATTTTCCGGGAAATTGCAGACTTTAGTCTTAGTGGCAAATGAGCGTACACGTTCTTATGAACCCTGGGCCATCTTAGATGTTTATCTGCTGTATCTTCAATTAAGGCAGCTTGATTTTCGATTTCAAAGTAAAAATAATCTGTTATACGATTAAAGTACCTACCCTCCTGGTTAAGAACATTGGTAATTCCAGAATTAAAAAAAAGTATGGATTTATTTTGAATTGACGTTGGAGGCTTGCTAAAACTCTGAACTAATGTCTTTACAATCTGGTACAGGCTGACCTTTGATTCTGAACGTGCGTTGCCCAAATCATTTTGCTCATTTAGAATTTCGAGGATAACTTGGAATCTTACCAATGGCCAAATCAAGTAGCCTTTGGATCCAAATTTAAACGCTAACAGGCTCTGATCCTCCTCAAGTAATTTTACTAATTCCGATGGACGCAACATTTTAACTATTAATTTTAAGAATTAAAGAGTCAGGTCTATAAACTTGTGCATTGTTCTAAACTTTTATTTTTTTGGAAAACCGGAAGCCCCAAATAAAAACCACCAGTAATATAGCGCAGGTCAGGATAAATTTAATTTCAATACTTACTTCTCTTAAAGAAAATGCCATTGTCGTCGCGATAATAATGAAAATGAACCAGAACATTAATTCGAAACGATTAAAAGAGTGATTTTGGTTTTTTAGAAAATATCCCGCAAAACCCTGATACATCATGGCGACAAAAGTTGTATATGCCGCTGCCTGAAAGCCATAAAGCGGTATAAAAATAAAGTTCAGAAGAATGTTTATTGCACCTGCAGCAAAACTTATTCTCCAAAGTTTGGATGTCTTTTCATCAAATTGGAGCTTGGTTATTACACTCCAGTAGAGTGGCCTGTATGAATAACTCATTACAATAATTATTGCTAAGGAATATGCCTCTGTTAAGCTTTGGTTGCGGATAAATATTGTAAAAAGTTCTTTGGACCATAGCGACACAATGAAAGAACCCACTATAAACAAGAGCTGTAGAAGAATGGTTATCCTTTTTGCAATTAAAAGACCGCTGTTTTGTGGTTCATTGTAAAGCTTTAGGTAAATTGGACCTACTGCCATGCCGATGGAGTTGCCAATAACTTCTAAATAATTTCCCCACATATAAGCCACATTGTAGAGTCCAATCTGTGAAATCGGTGTATTAAAAGCCGAAAGCATTACCCTGTCTGATGCATTCAGCATGTAGGCTGAATAGCTGTGAGGAACCATCGGAAGAGCTACTTTGAACCGTGCTGCAGCCCATCGCAAACGAATCCTGGCGAGTGGAATTAGACGCATTTTATATAACAAAACGGCATAGATAAATGCCATAATGGCCAATGAACTGAAGGTTGCATAAAACCAACCCATATAACCCATACTTTTTACCGCGATGAAATAATATTGCCCTCCAACTGCAATAAAGCCTGATAAAATTGACACAATGGATATCGCAAATGGTTTTTCAGCGGCCTGATAGTATCGTGATCCAATCAAGATAGGTACATCAAAAAAAACGCATTGAACTGCTAATAAAAGAATAATTTCCGGTCTATCAGATAAGGCTTCATCAGGAATTACCACATATAGTAATAGGGATTGGAAAATCGCGATTACGATACCCCAAAGCAGCAAATACCAAATAACTTGCCGCCAAACCCAAATCCAGCGGGTGGGGTGTTTGTAGTAGCTGTTGAACATAGGAACAACCATCCCTAAATCTCGGGCAGAAGAGAAAATTAAACTGTAAGCAACAATAGTTCCCCAAACGCCAAAATCCGTCTTAGAAAGATGAGGGGTAAGAAATGGTAGAAGAAAAAAGCCCACAATTTTAGGTAATTGAGGGCCAATTGCGTAAATAATTGAATGAGAAAATACCTTTTTAATCACAACGGGTTTTGTATCTAATCAGTTTTGCGGGAACTCCACCCACAATACTCCATGGTTCAACGTTCTTTGTTAAAACGCTGTTAGCGCCGACTATAGAATTTTCTCCAATAATAACCCCGGGGTTAATAAACACATTTGCTCCAATCCACGCATAGTCTCCAATAATCACATCACCCATTTTAATAGCTCTCTCTTCTTTAGAAAAATCCTGATCTGCAACATCCGAACATGTGTAAATCCGAACATTGTGACTGATTTGACTACGTTTTCCTATCACAACTTTACAATTGTCGTAAGCTTGAATAGTTGAATAATCGCCTATGTAAGAGTTAGGTCCACAATCAATTTGCCCATTTCCATAAAACATAATGTTTATACCGTTGAACCTGAAAGCAGGGGATATATTATATTTACTCCTGTAGGATCTATAAATAACGCTTTGAAATTTTTGGTTTAAGGCAACTACTATTTTAGCTAAGAGGCGTAACATGTATTATTGCCTAATTTTATTTAAATCATTATTTGAAACAGATTGTATAAGCTTCCATTCCCCTTTTTCATTCTTTTTCCATAGGTGATCCGATCTCCAACTATTAATTACTTCCCAAAAGTAATCTTCTGTTATATCACAATATTCTAAAAAGGTCGCAAAGTACTTTTCAGGAAATTCTCCGTCAAATTTATTTACTAAAGCAACGCCCTCTTCTCTTGTGATGTGACCATCTCTTATTTCATGGGCAGTGTCAGAAGTACATCTTCCTAATCCAAATTTTATATAGGCCAGGAAATAATGAAAGCCATCAATTTTGTCATCTAATGATGCATACTTGGAATAAGTACCCTCATTCCTTACCGGGTTAGCTTTAAAGCCGGTGTTCTCTACACAGTAGTAATAATTTTCCTGCGGCACCCACTTCTTATAGTAACCGTAAAAATGAATCTCAGCACCTAATTTATCTAATGACTCATTTGATGGGGGCATATACGGCACTAAATCCTCCTCCCGAACTCCGTACTTCACCAGGTCCTCGGGTCCTAAACCTGAAAAATAATGTTTTTTATGGTCTGACCTGTAGTCTCTGGTTGGATTAAAAGCATTTTTCATATCGCCTCCATATTCTACTTCACCGTTCTCTCCGTACATAATTAACGGTACCTGATGCTGCACGGCCACCTGAAGCGGAAAATTGGTTTGACCATAAATAAAAGGCTGAAAAGGATCACCCAAAATTTCAAAAGACAATTTAGTTAGCTTTTTATGAGTCTTCCCGGCAGGCGTTCCTAACACATTGGCCAAATCACCAATGCGGATCATATTATGTAAGTTTTGAAAGCCAATGTCTGTATATAGATGAGGCGCCCATGTAACAGTTATTGGGTTCATGTTATACTTGTGCTTTAATTCGTGCGCAATGTATGCAGCATCCTTTCCACCACTACAAGGCACTACCACATCATAACGTCCATCATTGCGACGAAATCTATTTAAGAGTGTCAATAATTCCTTTTCTCTGTCACTCCAACTTATTTTATTTTTTTTAAATTCAGCAAAGTTACATGCCGAACAAACTCCATTTTCGTCAAAAGTAATCCGCGGACGCTGGTTTGAAATAGTGCATTGTGTACAATACTTGATCTCTGAAGATAACTTATATCTCTCTTGTGTATTCTTATGTTCCATGTTATGATTTACGATCTAAAAAATATTTATATATGCTTAAGCCGGTTTCGCCACTTTTTTCAGGGTGGAATTGAAATCCAAAAATATTTTCATTTTGAACGGAGGAACAATACTTAAATTCTTGATAATTGGTGTACGTCAAAATATCAGACTGAATTAAAGGTTCCGCATAATACGAGTGAACGAAATACATAAATTCCATTTCTGAAATTTCACGCAACGGTGTATTTGCCCAATTACATCCCGCATTAATTAATCTATTCCAACCGATATGCGGAATTTTCATTTTTTTATCGTTAACCTTTTCAGGAAATCTTTTTATGACTCCGGGAATAAGTCCCAACCCTTTATTCATTCCAAACTCTTCACTCTCGTCAAACAACAACTGCATACCTAGGCATATTCCCATCAGCGGCTTTCCTGATTTTGCGAAATCCCTTATCACGGGCACTAGGTCGAGCTCTAAAAGGTGATTCATAGCGATTTTAAAAGCGCCTACGCCAGGTAAAATTACCGAATCTGCATTAATTATTTCTTCCTTATTGGAAGTGATAACAGGAGAAAAGCCAACATGATTGCATGCTTGCGCTATGCTGTAAAGATTACCTAAGCCATAGTCTATGATTACTACTTTCTTATCCATTTCTATCGACAATAAATTTCTTTTGAGTGCAAATGTTCTTTTAGACTAATTAAATTAAAAGGTGCGAATTTACTAAAAGACCTGCCGCTCAAAATAAAATCGATATTCCCTTCTGTACTATTTTCCCAATTAGAAGTAAGATTTTTGATTGTATCGTAATGCAAAACAGACGCCAGCGAAACAGCGTCCACAATTTCTGAATCAAGAAGCTCTTCAACATGCCGCTTTGTCCCGGCTCCTCCGTGAGCAATAACCGGAATGGAAACCGAATTAGCAACAGCTCTTATCAGTTCTAAATCAAATCCACTACCTGTACCTTCATTGTCGACAGAAGTAATTACCAATTCACCACACCCTAATTGCTCTGCTTTTTTCGCCCAATCAATTACTTCAATTCCGGTTTGCTCTCGTCCATTATCTGTAAATGCGTAATACTTCCCATCCAAATCTTTAATGGCTTCTATGGTAATTACAATAGTTGATGATCCGAATTCTTCCGATGCTTCTTTTATAAATAAGGGATTCTTGATTGCTGCAGTGTTGATTGCTATTTTATCAGCGCCTGCTCTTAACATAGTATTAATATCCTGAAGGCTTCTTATACCTCCTCCCACTGTAATTGGAATAAATATACTTTTTGCCGTTTCAGATATAATATCATGTAGGCTGTTACGATCATAAAGAGATGCCACCACATCCATAAACATTAACTCATCTGCACCGTGCTCATAATAATACTTAGCAAAGTCTGAGGGTTTACCAAGGACTCTTAAGCCCTCTAAATGTATCCCTTTAACCAAGTTTGGGCCTTTAATATCTAACCGGGGTATTATTCTAACTGTTTTCATTTAAATTTATATGGCAAAAGTATTCCGCAAGTTTCCAGTCGGCCATTGTATCAATATCAATACTTCTTTCTTCTGGCATAACTACTTTTTTAACGTTTTTAAACTCACTTATTTTTGCTTTTTCAAGGGAAGTAACCCTCATTAAGTATATGGAACCATTAAAAGCGTATACAGGAGGACAATCCTGACGGCGCTGAAAATCACCTTTTTTAGACTTTTCTAAAAAACCATAAGCATTTTCTTCAAACAGATTAAAGTATGGGTTTGCTTTAGACTCTTTAACAGTTACTACCATATCACAATCATCATTGAACTCTGTGATTACATTCTTGAAATCCGTTTGGGATCTAAATGGGGAGGTAGGTTGTAATAATAAAACAGCATCAAATTCTTTGTTTTTTTCTTTGTAATGATTTAATGCGTGTAATAAAACATCATAAGAGCTTGAGCTATCTAAAGCTAAATGGCCCGGCCGCTTAAACGGGATATTTACCGTTCTTTCTTTTGCTATGGCTATCACTTGCTCATCATTGGTAGAAATACATAATTCATCTCCGAGACTCATGTTTTTCAGGGCAAAATCAATTGAATAAGAAATAAGCGGTTTGGTATTTAATATTTTTACATTTTTCCCAGGCAATCCTTTTGATCCTTCTCTCGCTGGTATCAGATACAATATTCTCATTACAACTTAATATGTCTAATGTCTTCTTGGGCTTTGGTGTAATCACTATACTTCCCGATATCGAGCCAATAACCTAATAGGGGATAGTGTACCATAATTTGATTTTTTTCTGCAATGATTAAATCCATCATATCAGTGGCATTAAAAAAACAACCTTTAGCTAACAGCCTTTTCAATTCAAATTTCATTAAATAAATCCCTCCATTTGAATAATATGTATAGCTGGGTTTCTCTTTAAATGCTGTCACAAAATGTTCTACGGTTTCTAAAACCGCATAGGGTATATTTACTTGGTAAGGAATGCTTGCTAAAGCCATGCTGGCATTATGCTCTTTAAAAAACCGGTAAAAATCTTCTATATCTATATTGGTGAGGATATCGGAATTCATTATTAGAATGTCCTCATAATTTACCTCATCAATTAAGGATAAAGCACCTAATGTGCCTAAAGCTTCTGTTTCTTCAATGTAATGTATATTAATTCCCTTAGATGAACCATCACCTAAATAATTTATAATTTGCTCTTTAAGATATTTTACACTGATAAAAATATCTTTTATCCCATAGAAAATTAACCTGTCAATATTATGTTCAATGATCGGCTTTTCACCAATTTTAAGCATGGGCTTAGGCTGAAAATCTGTTAGAGGGCGTAACCTTTCGCCTCTCCCCCCTGCCATAATAAGAGCCGCTACAGGAATCATAGTTATGGTTCTCTTAAGATCCAAAAGCTCTAACAACCTATATTGGTCGTCTAAAAGCGGAATCAAGTTTAGATCTGCCTTCCTGAAAGACTTTATTAAATCGAGATTATCATTGGAATTTTTTAAATACTTAAAACTCGTATTCATGAAAGATGCGATCGAATGAGATATTTCCAACCCGTTTAATAAGCCTCTCCTGATATCCCCATCTGTTAAAGAACCCACAATTTGTTCAGAATCATTCATTACGAATAATGTTCTGCTCACGTTATCCGGCAAAATATCCAATGATCTCAAGGCAACCCGGGCTTCCTGATTAAAGTTAACTACATATGGTTGGCTATTGCTCATGGGAAATTTCTTCCTTTAAAATTTTTAAAATTATATCTGAAGCTCCGGTCTTAAAATATAGATTATCTCCGGAATACTCTTTGCTTGATTCAATCTTTGCTATTGCACTTTTTATATCTGCCAATAAAATATCACTCTGTATTATATTGGTCCCGCAGGACCTTCCGTCCTGCCTTTTACCTAAATTTATGACATACTTGCCAAAAGAGGCTGCTTCAATAATTCCGCTTGATGTATTTCCCAACAAAAAACTACAAAACTTCATTGCTGTAAAATAGCTTTCGGTACCAAGGTTTTCAATAAAAAATATGCCGGGCCTGTTTGTAAGATTACTTTTAAAAATCCTTCTTATAGTATTTCCTAATGTATCCGAATTTGGCATCGTAATCAGGAATTGATATTTTTTTGAGGATTGTATTACTTTTACCAGTTCTTCTGCATAATGTATATTAAGGTTTGGATTGACCGTTTCCGGGTGAAAAGTTGTAAGTATGGTAGGAATCGTTAAATCAATATGCCATTTTGCTTTAAACACATCCGTACTTAATAGCGGGATGGCTGCTATATTATCTAAACTTAATGCCCCAACATAATACACATGATTAGGCTCATCAATCATCTGCTTTAACCGTTCCTGGTATATTTCGGTAGAGGTAAAGTGAACTGATGAAGCATGAGAAATAGCATGCCTGAAAATATTATCTATAGCCCCCATGGTCTTTTCGCCACCATGCAAGTGGGCAAATTTGACGTTAAACGGCACACCAGCCATCACGGCTGCAAACATCTCGTACCGATCGCCTAAGCAGAAGATAAGATCGAATACTTCAACATTCTCCTTCCAAAAAGAAGAAAACTTCATCATGGTTAAACTCATTGCCGTAGCGATAGCCTCCTTACTATCAGAAACAAGCATTGATTCTATTTTGTACTTGACTGTAAACCCTTCCTTTTCAATTTCATTTAAAGTATATCCATGAAAAGGAGACAGATGAGTTCCAAAAGCTATAATCTCCAATGTAAAAAAAGGATCTTTTTTTAATGCCTTTAAAAGCGGGAGAAATATACCAAAATCAGCCCTCGAACTTGTTAAAACACCTATTTTCATAATTCCTGCAAATCTTCAAACTGCAATTTACTACCTGCGGGCAAATACCTGTTAGTTGCTTTTCCTATTATATTTTTCAACTGCATTGGAGATATTCCATCTCCGGGCCTGAGCATTATCAAATCTGTTTCTTGAATTAATTCCCCTTTAAGCACATCTCTGTCTAAATGAATGCTTTTTCTGGCAATTTTTATGTTCTGCACTTCAGATGCGCTTGGTTCTTTTAAAGAAGATCCTAAAGCTTTTTCAATATTCCGGATGGCTTTTACCATTTCAATTAGTTCATTGGGTTCTAACGAGGCTGAATGGTCTGGCCCGGGCAATGTCCTGTCCAACGTAAAATGTTTCTCAATTACTTTTGCGCCTAACGCAACTGCAGCTATCGGAACTTCAATACCCAGCGTATGATCGGAATAACCTATCTCTACCCCAAAATTTTCTTTAATATTTAGCATGGCCAGTAAGTTAACATCGCTAAAAGCAGTAGGATATTCGGTATTACAATGCAGGACAGTTATTTTAATTAGAGAATTGGTACCTGATCGCAGAATCATTAAAGCCTCCCCAATCTCTAAAAGAGTAGACATTCCCGTTGAAACAATAATCTCGTCGGCTAATAAAGCTACCTTTTCAAGATAGGGTAAATTTGTTATTTCACCAGAAGGTATTTTAAATAGCCTAATTCCTATTCGATATAAAAAATCCAGACTTTCAAGATCAAACCCAGTGGATAAAAATTTTATATTTTTTTTTGCACAATAAGCAATCAACTCCAAATGATCATCTTCAGATAATTCAAGCTTTTTAAGCATTTGAAATTGAGACTCCGCCGTATCTGTATTTTTATTTTGATATTCTGCCTTTTGAGCAATAGTACTAACAAGCTTGTCGGCCTTAAAGGTTTGGAATTTTACGAAATCAACACCTGATTTAGCAGCAACATCAATCAATAATTTAGCTATTTTAATATCACCGTTATGGTTGACACCGGCTTCTGCTATTATTACCACCTTTTTCATAGTTTATACAGTTCGTTGTCCTGGATTACCATAAATGATGGCGTTATCTGGAATATTTTTCACGATAACGGAGCCAGCTCCAACAATTACATTTTCTCCAATTATCATCCCTTCTCTAATAGTAGCATTCGCACCAATAAAAGAATTTTTCCCAATACTAACATTGCCTGCAATTGCAGCCCCGGGTGCAATATGAACGAAATCACCGATTTCACACTCGTGCTCTATTATGGCTCCGGTATTAATTATAACCCCCTTCCCAATAAAAGCCAAAGGATTAATTAGTGAACCAGCCATAATCGTTATTCCTTCAGATAAAGAAACTTTTGATGCTATTGTTGCCTTGGGGTGAATGGCATTAAAGGAATTAAAGGATCGACTTTTTAAATAGGTGTATACTTTTCTTCTAACCATGTTGTTACCTATTGAAACAACAAAATTGTTTGTGCTCAAAATTTTAGATGATACCTCATTGTATTCGTCCCCTAAATAAGGAAGATTAAATGGGTTATTCGCTTTAGTAACTTTTTCCATATATCCAGATATGGTGCATCCTTGCTGAAATAAAATATCAGCAACTACAAATGCGTGCCCGGAATAACCAACAAGGATTACATTATCCATCTATCTATCTCTTACGCTGCTTGGGATGTTAACTAAACGATCGGCAATCCATTCACTATTGGTTAGTGCGCCTCTTTCCGCTTTCTTAAACATGGGCAACCGATTCATTAATTGCCAAACCGGCCTCGTCATAACGCCATTGTTGTTGCTTTCTTCCAAAAATGAATTACGGCTTTCAATATTCTTAAATATCAATGCATTTAGCCAATAGTTTGATTTAGCATCAGTGATATCAGACAGAAACGGCTGATTAATACTATCAAAATACTGGTGATAAATGGCTGCCAACTCCCGCTTATTTTGTACAAATCTACTCAGTTGTTCTAATTGCGCACAGGCTAAAGCGGCATTTAGGTTTGGCATTCTATAATTATAGCCAATCTCGTCATGAACAAACTCCCATTTATGAGGGACTTTTGCCTGGGTAGTTAAATGTTTAGCCCTTTTTGCCAGGTTCTCGTCATTGGTTATTAATGCCCCGCCACCTCCACAGGTTATTGTTTTATTTCCATTAAAGCTAAAAACCCCAACCTTACCAAAATTGCCGGTATGTTTTCCCTTGTAGTACGACCCTAAAGATTCAGCAGCATCTTCAATTAAAACGATATTCCAATGATCACATATTACTTTAACTTCATCAATCCTTCCCGGCAATCCAAATGTATGCATAGGGATACAAGCTGATATCTTTTTTCCAGTTCTTTTATTGTAACTAAACCCGTCATTCCTTTTTTCGGCGTTCCCGATTAAAAATATTTCCAATGCTGTTGGAGACATTCCGGCTGTATCTGAATCCACATCAATAAAAACCGGATCTGCCCCAATATATGCTATTGCATTAGCCGTAGCAATAAAAGTTAGTGCCTGGGTTAACACTTCATTTCCCCTCTCAACCCCGCAAACTAACATTGCAATGTGCAGAGCATTTGTTCCATTTACTAAAGCTACTGCATAATTGCTATCCGTTTGTTGAGCCATCATAATCTCAAAGCGGTTAACGTATTCACCTACCGACGAAACATATGTTGAATCAAGGGCATCGTTCAGATAATTTTTCTCATTTCCTTTAAATACGGGTGCATGCAAAGGAATAGAGTCCTGTCCAGGAAACTGACTTTTTATAAAATGAATGATTTGCTTATTTAAAGCCCCGATCATATATTGTAAATTTCAGATTTATACTGTTTCAAATTCTGCGGATCTTTAAACCATTTGATGGTCTCTGCCAAACCATCTTGTAAAGAATATTTTTGTTGCCATCTCGTGTTCTGTCTAATCTTTTCATTAGAGCCATATAATCTAAAAACTTCAGATTTCCCGGGCCGTAACCTTTCGCTATCAGAAATAATACTTGCATTGGGATTGATTTGATTTATTAGTTCCTGTGCTAAGTCGCCAACTGATATTTCAGACTGAGTAGCGATATTGCAGTCATGTCCGATCAGGGTGTCTGATTTTGCAATCTCAACAAATCCTTCCACCGTGTCTTTCACATACAATAAATCTCTGGTTGGGATTAAATCCCCTAATTTTATTTCTTCATTTCCATTTAATAGTTGTGTAATTATTGTAGGAATAACAGCCCGGGCAGATTGCCGCGGACCATATGTGTTAAAAGGTCTGACAATTGTTAACGGCAGATCAAAACTTCTGAAAAAAGAGTCCGCGATGCAATCAGCACCAATTTTGGAGGCCGAATAAGGTGATTGAGGCTGTCGCGGATGTGACTCGTCAATTGGTATATACTTTGCCGTTCCATAGACTTCGGATGTGGAAGTAACTAAAACCCTTTGAACTCCAAGATCCTTTGCTGCCTGAACAATGTTAAGTGTTCCCTTCACGTTAGTATCTATATAGCTGTCAGGCGAATGATAGCTGAATGGAATCGCTATCAACGCTGCTAAATGGAAAACAACATCGATATCTTTCATTGCAGTGCGGACACCATTAGGATCACGAATGTCGCCGGCGAAAATTTCGGCTTTAGAGAGTACGTTGGCAGGAATTGAGTCCAGCCAACCCCAGCTGTTAAAAGAATTATAATATACGAAGGCTTTAACAGTGGCACCTTCTTTAATTAAACGCTCCACCAAATGGCTTCCAATAAATCCATCAGCACCAGTGACCAACACCCTTTTCCCTTTTAAAATCATTAGGATTGACTGTTTTTTAGATCGTAAATGCGTTCAATAATATCTACTACTTTCAATCCTTCCAAAGCATTTGTAGTAATGGATGCTCTTCCTTTCAATACATCAATAACATTTTCGATGATAAAATGATGATTTGCAGCTGAACCTTTGTAAGCACCATAGTCATTCCCAGGATTTGTTGGAGCAAGTTCAGGTAATTCATAATCTTTTACATTACAAACCTCTACTTTATCCATGTATTGTCCGCCTATTTTCACTGCGCCATTTTCAGCAATTATAGTCATAGAACTTTCCAGATTTTGATTCCAAACCGAAGTTGAATAATTGATCGAACCCATTCCTCCATTTACAAAATCGAAATTAACAAATCCAGAATCTTCAAAATCGGTCAGATCACGATGATTGAAGTCATGAAATCTCGCCATTATATTCTGAATGTCTCCAAAAAGCCAATACATAATATCTATAAAATGCGAAAATTGAGTAAACAGAGTTCCCCCATCCAAGTCCTTTTTACCATGCCAGCTTTCCGGTTTATAATATCGATCGTCTCGATTCCAGTAGCAATTTAACTGAACCATGTAGATCTCTCCTAGTTTACCGCTTTCTATAAGTTCTTTTATCCACACACTTGGTGGCGAATAGCGATTCTGCATAACGGCAAACAAATGCTTATGAACATTTAATGCTTTGTAAATCACTTTCTCTGAATCATTTCTAGTTAAGGCCATTGGCTTCTCAACTACAATATGCTTTTTTGCCTCCAGAAACAGCAATGATTGCTCTGCATGGAAGCCATTCGGGGTAGCAATATTTACAACATCAATCTCATTGATCAACTCAGACTGCAATAATTCTTCAACACTGTTAAATACAGGAACAGTATATTCACTAATCCCCAGATCCTCCCTCTCTTTCACATCAACCAAAGCGATCAATTCAGATTCCGGATTTCTCTCTATCATCTCTGCATGCCGTTTCCCAATGTGGCCACAACCAACAACTGCGAACTTTATCTTTCTGTCTTTGTAAATCATTACTTAATTCGTGTAATCTGACTATTTTCTAATTTGTACTCCTGTTTACTCTCGGGGCATCCTGCTAAACCTTCTTCGTTAAAACTAAGACGATGTCCGAATTCACTAACCCATCCAATCTGTCGGGCTGGATTACCTACTACCATTGCATAAGGAGCTACTGTTTTAGTAACCACTGATCCGGCACCGATAAAAGCAAACTCGCCAATATCATGGCCGCAAACTATTGTTGCATTTGCCCCGATTGTAGCACCACGACCAACGTGTGTTTTTGCGTATAGGCCTCTTCTGTTTACAGCACTTCGTGGATTTAGCACGTTGGTGAAAACCATAGAAGGGCCAAGGAAAACATCATCATCGCAGGTAACCCCTTCATAAATGGAAACATTGTTTTGAACTTTGACGTTTTTCCCCAAGTTAACTCCGGGGGAAATAACTACATTTTGCCCAATGTTACAATTTTCGCCAAGCACGCAACCGCTCATCAAATGGCTGAAATGCCATACCTTAACGCCATTTCCGATATGGCTACCTTGGTCAACAATTGCCGACGGATGTATGAAATAAGCCTCAGCCATGTTGGAATAATTTTATTGTATCAGTGATAAACCGAAGCTCATCTGCCGACATTTCGGTGTGAATTGGAAGTGAGATCACACGTTTACAAAGCTCCTCGCTTATAGGAAAGTCGCCTTCTTGATGAGTATCTGTTTTAAAAGCATTTTGCATATGCAATGGGATTGGATAATAAATCATTGAAGGCACCCCGTGTGCACTTAAGTAAACTTTAAATAACTCCCGATCTATAGTTGCAGATAGCTTTAAGGTATATTGATGAAATACATGTGTAGAATTGTGTTGCCGGGCTGGTATTTGAAGCCAGTCTAACAATCCTAACTCCGTATCATAAATATCAGCAGCTTTGTTCCTGGCCAGGGCATAGTCATCCAAATGAGGAAGTTTTACTAAAAGAATGGCTGCTTGAAGCGTATCAAGTCGACTATTTACCCCTATTACATCATGGCAATATTTTATTTCCTGTCCGTGATTGGCTATTTTTCGGATACGGTTTGCCAAAAAAGCATCGTTAGTTATAAGTGCTCCGCCATCACCGTAACAACCGAGATTTTTAGACGGGAAAAATGATGTACAGCCGATGTCTCCCATTGTACCAGCTTTTTTAACAGTGCCGTCAGAAAATGTATATTCAGCACCTAATGCCTGAGCCGTATCTTCAACAATGTACAAACTATGCTTTCTTGCAACTTCCAATATTTCTTCCATGTCAGCACATTGGCCAAATAAATGAACCGGCACAATGGCCCTGGTCTTTGAAGTAATTGCATTTTCAATTAATTCAGCCGTGTTGTTAAAGGTGTTAGCATCTACATCAATTAATACAGGGGTTAAACGAAGAAGGGCTATTACTTCTGCAGTTGCTACATAAGTAAAGCAAGGAACGATCACTTCATCTCCTGGTTGAAGATTTAGAGCCATTAATGCAATCTGCAAGGCATCCGTGCCATTACCACAAGCTATTACGTAATTGCTTCCTAGGTACAATTGCAAATTACTTTCAAATGTTTTTACTTGTGGGCCATTAATAAACTCCGTTGAATTGACAACCTCCTGAATAGCAAAGTCTATTTGTGGCTTAACCCGATCATATTGGCCTCTTAGGTCAGCCATTTGTATTTTGTTTGCTTTACTCATATTTATTTATTCAAGTTCGGCTTCTTAAATTATTATAAAACATTTAAAATAATGCTTGTTTTATAACAATTTAACCTAACCTGGTAATTTCCTGCCTATACTTTATTTTACATCATCAAATTTTTGAAAAACAACCTGATGCTTAATATAATAACCACTAAAAAACCGGCTAATAACGAGCCTAAAACAATTCCTTTTAGTTTTCCGAAACTTTCTTTTTCTAAAGGGTATACCGGCTCATCCACCACTTGTATTAAAGGTGTTTCTTTACGTAGTGAGATTTTTGACATCTCCAGATTTTTTACGAGTTCAGCTAAAATAGTTTTACTGGTTTCTGCAGAAAACTGAGAGCGCTGCATAGGTGCTGCCCGCTTTATTTGCCTGGTTAAGTTTAAGTTAGGGGTAGCATCTGCAATTGAGGCAGCACTATATATCGCACCGTTCATGACTGCACGAACCGAGTCGGTTTTCTGTTGTAGAATGGCAACATTTTCTAATGACTTTTTGGTTTTCGTTTGTATGTAAAAATCATTAACGTTTTTAACTATTTGGTCATTAAATGATTTGGCAAAAATCTCATCTTCAGATTTTACGTCGACCTGAATAATGCTGAGTTTTTTGTTTGGCTTAGACACCAGTAGATAGTTTTTGTTTATTTGCTTAACTGTTTCGCCCAAAATACTATCTTGAATTCGATTAAATATTTCTGGCTTATTAAATTGAATATTCTTTAGTTCAAACCTGTTTGACCATTTATACCTTAATTTATTAAAATCTATATACCTGTCTACTAGTAATTGCTTCTCCCCTTTTATCTCTATCATGCTTAAAAGAGTTTTCTCAATCATTGTACGGGATTTGTATAGCTCGATAATATTATCACCCTGAAAAATACCTCCGCCACTGCCGCCCAAATCAACTCCCACCATAGAAGCTAAACCTGCGTACTGACCGATTCCACCTCCACTGCCATCTCCGCTTTCTAATACAAATGTTGTAGTAGCAGTAAAAACAGGTTTTTTATAAATGGCATAAGCCAGGCCGAACAAGCCTCCAATAATACCGGCAATTACAATAAAGTACCATTTTGAAAATAAATATTTCCACCAGTTCCGTATTTTAAGAATTACCTCTTTAAGTGAAATTTCATCAGCCTCATTTTCCTTTGAGTTTTGAGCTTTATCCTGATTGCCTGTTATAGAGGAATGCGCTTTAAATTGAGTCTTATCTTCCATTACCTAAATAACGTTAAAACCACCGCAGCCAATGATGCCAGGCCGGTTGAAATTCCAACTAATCCCGCAAGGGATGAGGCGTTTTTCTTTTCTTTTTTTGGAACGAATATTTCCGCACCTGGCTGCACTTTGGGGTAATCGTTAAAAAAAAGCAATACCTTACGGGTACTCCTTACAGAACCGTTAGCGTAAACTATATAAGATCTTTTTTTAAGCGACCGTTCTGAAAACCCTCCGGCTCCTGAAATGTATCGCTTAAACCCCCGCCCATTGTTGTAAATTATTGAATTCGGCGAAAGCACTTCACCACTAACCTTTATTGTTTGCAGTTGCTTGGGCACTCGGATGGTATCTCCCTCCTCCAAAGTAAGATCGAAATCCGAGCCTGGTTTAGCCAATATTTTATCTAAAGAGATTCCAACATAAACGTTCTTAATCGCCTCCTGATCTTTAATATTATCAGTCGAATCTGTTAAAACCCCTTGTAATCGTTGGAAGGTTTTAAATCTTTCAAGATCATCAGCTTTTGTATCAAAATTATTTTTTTGGGTGGTTTGAATCGGCGCAGCACCGGGACGTTTTAATGAGGCACCTTTTGGATAGGCCAGGGCTGTTAATCCGCCTGCACGTGATACCAGATCTGAAATACGTTCGTTTTTACGAACTACTGTGTAAGTACCCGGATACAATACCTCACCTTCAATTCTAACCTGACGTTGTACTTCATACCCTGTTTCACTTCTGACTGAAACCATGTCAAAAGGCTGAAGAACAAATTTTTCTCCGAGCAATTGCAGGTTTTTATCCACATTGACCTGGAAAACCTGGGCGGTAACAGCAGCAGTTGACAGTACATTACTGTTTGTCACACGTCTTGAAATTTCAATCCGTTGTGGACTTGCTCCTTCCTGGAAACCACCGGATTGAATGATCAGATCTTCTAAACTCATCCCTTCAGCAAAGTCAAAAGTTCCCGGCTCACGAACTTCTCCTTCTATAGAAACTTTATATTCATCGCGAAGATCAAAAATAGAAGAAATGGTAATCACGTCTTCTCGCTGTAATTGAATATCTGTAGCAGTACCCGCAAGAATTTTATCCAAATCAAAAGAAATTAATTGAGAGGTATTGTCTGCTTTTAGCCTAGTTATATAACCTCGGGATAAAAAAGCTTCATCTGTTACACCTTCGGCTTTTTTTATTAAAGAAGCCAGTGTTAATGTTTTTTCCAGTTCATAATCGCCAGGACGAAAAACAGCGCCTTCTATTGTTACACGGTTTTCAAAGCGGTCTAAAATAGGCTCAGCAAAATATTTATCTCCGTTTTTTGGTTTGTAAACATTAAACTCCGATGCAAAAACATCGGTGATTCTTCTTTCACGATCTGTATTTTGCAGTACTTTAATACGAGCGCTATAAGCTTGCGTATTAAAACCACCGGCAAAATTAATCACGTCCTGTAAAGTTTCACCTGCAATTGCTTCAAAAATTGCCGGCCGCTTTACCTCACCTGTAAATTCAACACGTACCCTGTAGGTAGGAATACGGATCACATCCTGATCCTGTAAACGGATGTTATTTGTTTGAAACCCTTTTAACAAAAACTCATAAACGTCCAATTTTCCTACAACCCGGTTGTTTCGTATAATTTCTATCTCACGAAAAGACCCGTTTTCAGTTGGCCCGCCTGACGCGTAAAGTGCATTAAAGGCTGTCGCAAGAGATGGCAAAGTGTAAGATCCGGGTTTAACAACCTCACCAAGCAAAGTCACTTTAATACTTCTAATATTACCAATTCCGATAGTTACCTGGGTTCGGCCGTTACGGATGCCGGGGTAAGTGGAGGCTAACCGTGAACGTATTTTTTGTGTAGCCTGCTCCACTGTCAATCCACTTACGGATAAAATACCGGCATATTCTATGCGAATTGTTCCTTCCGGGCTAACTGTTAATTCGTAGTTTGCTTCGTTATCACCGGTAATGTCAATTCTAATTTCATCATCCGGCCCAATCATATAATTGCCGGGAGTTGCCAGGCGCAAATTTGGCTCAAAGGATAAATTGCTATTTTTAAATAAGCTGGCACCAAAAATTTTAGATCTCAATTCAATCAAAGCTTTTTCTGCTTCTGTTTCCGGGTCTTCCTGAACTGAATCGGTTGTATCTTGTTCTGTGTTTAATTTTCGGCCGGTTTTAGGGTCATTAATCCTATTTTTTTTATCTGCATCCGGTTTTTCTTTAAGTGCATCCTGCTTTTTAATCTTTTCAACCCTTTCCCTTAGCTTTTGTATTTCTTCGGGACGCATTCCCCTGGCTTGCGCTACCTGTTCCAGTTGTGATTCAGACAATCCAGTTGATTCTACCTGGCGTAGAAATGCCCTGATCTGGTCATCAGAAAGCTCATCAACCCGTACATTGCTTAGGTTTTGAGGATTGATGGTTTGTGACTTGCTACTACTCGAATAAAAAATTCCTGAAAGTAAACAGAGAAGTAATAAGATTCTTTTAATATTCATTTATCAGATATGAGTTTTGAGATGTGAGTATTGAAACATTTCCCATCTCCAATATTATCTCTTTTGTTACGCTTAAAGCTTTCTTATAAGTATTTATAGGCTGGTTTAAATTTGATAGTTCAATTTCAAATTTTTTGGAGAGTTCCATACGATTATCTTCTTTAAAGCTTCTTCTCTAAAACTACTGTCAACCTGATTAAAATCTCTCAAATCTACATGAAAAGGAACAATGCTTTCTTCTATTGCATTCTCAATCTCGGCTCTTAACATAACAGGTAAATCCGAGTCACCTAAAAACCCAATATCAATATCTGAAATCTGATACGCATTGCCCACAGCTCTACTGCCAAATAAAAAGATCGCATATTTATCTGAAGGCACTTTTTTAAGTACGATCTCTCTAATAATATTTACATAATCTACCAACACGTTCTACTCAAAATAATTTAAAACTGTAAAGCCTCCTTTTTTTAAATATTCATCTTTTTTCATCAGATGAAGATCAGAAGTTACCATCTCCTTAACTAAAGCAGCAAGATTATATTTTGGTTTCCAACCCAATTTATTATGGCATTTTGAAGCATCTCCAACCAGGAGATCTACTTCGGTAGGCCTGAAATATTTAGGGTCTACTTTAATAATTGTTTGACCAAGTTTAAGCTCATTTTTAACTCCCAAACTTGCACAAATTTCATCGTCAAAATCAATAATAACCCCTTTCTCGTTCTCATTTTTTCCACTAAACTCAATTTCAATACCCAGCTCAGAAAAACTCATTCTGATAAAATCACGTACCGTTGTGGTTACTCCGGTTGCAATAACGAAATCTTCTGGTTTTTCTTGTTGCAACATCAGCCACATGGCTTCTACATAATCTTTAGCGTGGCCCCAATCCCTCCGGGCCGATAAGTTACCCAGATATAAGCAGCTCTGTAAACCCAAGGCAATTTTTGCTGCGGCCCTTGTAATTTTACGGGTAACAAAAGTTTCGCCGCGTACAGGGCTTTCATGATTAAAAAGAATTCCGTTACAAGCGAACATATTATAGGCTTCGCGGTAATTTACCGTAATCCAGTAAGCATACATTTTAGCTACGGCATAAGGTGAACGCGGATAAAAAGGGGTCGTTTCGTTTTGAGGAACAGCTTGAACCATTCCATATAATTCTGAAGTAGATGCTTGATAAATACGCGTTTTTTCAGTCAATCCCAATAAGCGAACCGCTTCAAGAATTCGCAGAGTTCCTATTCCATCCGCGTTAGCAGTGTATTCCGGTGTTTCAAAGCTTACCTGCACATGGCTCATTGCCGCTAGATTGTAAATTTCATCTGGCTGAACTTCCTGAATTATCCGAATAAGGTTGGTTGAATCGGTAAGATCACCGTAGTGAAGCTTGATGTTTAGGTTCTCTTCATGCGGGTCCTGATACAGATGGTCAATTCTATCTGTATTGAATAAAGAACTTCGGCGTTTTAACCCGTGGACAAAATAACCCTTCTTTAATAAAAACTCTGCTAAATAAGCACCATCCTGACCCGTTATACCTGTAATTAAAGCAACCTTCATTAATAACTAAAGTATTTTGTTGAGATATTATTTAACCGGTTTAATAATATTTTAACGTCAGATAAAGGCACAAGCGTTTAAAATGCTCTATAAACTTTATTCAACGCTGCAAAAATATAGTTTTTTATCGATTTATTTGGTTCTGATAAAAGGAAACAGTTGTGAGGTTGATTGTGAGATTCAGGAATAGTTTGCTTAAATAGGTAAATTACAAGATTAAACTTCGTAAGGGCTACTTGAGAACCAAAAGTATTAGACTTCTTTTTCAGATACCGCTTTTCTTTATTTCATCAGTTTGATAAGATACTGGCCATAACCGCTTTTAACTAATGGCCCAGCGATTTGGTGAAGTTGCTCTTTGCTGATAAAATTCATCCTAAAAGCAACCTCTTCTATACAGCCAATTTTCAATCCCTGACGTTCTTCTATTACCTGGACAAACTGACCTGCCTGCATTAAAGAAGCAAAAGTGCCGGTATCCAGCCAAGCCGTGCCCCTGCTTAAAACACCAACTTTTAGTTTACCCAGTCGTAAGTATTCCTTATTTACATCTGTAATTTCATATTCGCCCCGCTGGGAAGGTTTGATATTTTTGGCAATATCAATAACCGTATTATCGTAAAAATATAAGCCTGGTACAGCAAAGCTTGATTTGGGGTTTTCTGGTTTTTCCTCAATAGAAATCACATTGTTCTCCTCATCAAACTCTACCACGCCATATCTTTCGGGATCTGAAACCTGGTAAGCAAAAACAACACCTCCTTGCGGATCATTCATGGTTTGCAAAAGCCGGGACAAGCCATCTCCATGAAAAATATTGTCTCCTAAAACCAATGCAACTTTATCATTTCCTATAAAGTCAGCACCTATTACAAATGCCTGTGCTAAACCATTGGGAACTTCCTGAACAGCATATGAAAATTTACAACCTATCCGGCTGCCATCGCCTAATAATTTTTCAAAATTTGGCAAATCGTAAGGAGTAGAAATGATCAGAATTTCCCGAATCCCGGCCAGCATTAAAATAGATAAGGGGTAATAAATCATCGGCTTATCGTAAACCGGCATCATCTGTTTACTCATCGCTAAAGTAAGTGGATGAAGCCTGGTGCCTGATCCGCCTGCTAATATTATTCCTTTCATTTATTGGTTCTTAACTTAATATGCCATTTAAATTGACTAAACATTTTTTTAAACTATCCCGCCAATAAGGTATTTTTATGCCTGCAGAAGCTTTAATTTTCGATTTATCCATTACAGAAAATGCCGGCCTTACCGCTCTGGATGTATATTCGGCACTTAATATGGGTAACACTGTTACGGGCATCCCGCTTATCTCAAATATCGCTTTCGCAAAATCATACCATGAACTAACCCCTTCATTACTATAATGATAAATTCCATAATCCCTATTTTCAGTCGAAATTAAAGTAAGGATGCATTCTGCAAGGTCAGGAGCATAAGTGGGCGTTCCAATCTGATCTGAGATAACGCTTAATTGATCGCGTTCTTTGCCAAGTTTAAGCATCGTTTTAACAAAATTATTTCCATACTCAGAATACAGCCAACTGGTTCTTAGTATAAAAAAGTTTATGTTATGTTCTGCGATAGCTATTTCACCTTCCAATTTTGTTAAACCATAAACATTTATGGGTTCTGTAAGATCTGTTTCGGTAAGAGGTAACGGCGTACGGCCGGCAAAAACAAAATCAGTTGAGATATGAACAAGTATGGCATTGTATTTCCTGCAAAGCTCAGCAAGGTTTGCGGCCCCATCCTTATTTATCTTTCTTGCTATAATTAAATCATCTTCAGCTTTATCTACAGCGGTATACGCCGCACAATTAATTACATAATCAGGTTTTTCTTTTTCAAAAAGTTCCTTTATTAATTCAACTTTTAAAATATCTGCTAATTCTTCTTCTGGAAACAATACATCAATGGCAAATTGATCTGATACTTTTTTTAAACATTGGCCAAGCTGCCCGTTACCGCCAAAAACGATTGCTTTGATCATACTTTAACAGGATTCAGATTAATATTTGTAATATACCATTCTATTTATCTGCTTAAGATAAAGTAAGAAACGGCGAAATTAACAAAATTAAGCGCTAATAAGCAGATACCCGTTGAAATGAAATTTTCGACTAAAGGCTTACGCCTGATTAAATAGCTCTACCTGTTTTGTTAATTCCTCATACCATTCCAATCCGTATTTACGGATTAGCGGTTCTTTTAAAAACTGAAAGACAGATACTTTTAGTTCATTACCAAAGGCACAAGCCGGACTGCAAATATTCCAACGGTCGTAATGCAAAACTTCAAATTCTGGATAACTGGTTACTCTAATCGGGTACAGGTGGCAGGAAATCGGTTTCTTCCAGGCTATTTTTCCATTCTCATAAGCCTTCTCAATTGCGCATTTTGATATGCCACTTTCCCAGGTAACATACGCACACTCTTTATACGTATCTACACATGGGGTTGTGTAATCACCTTCAAAATCTTTAACATAAGTTCCATTTTCTTCAATGGTTTTAATCCCCTTTGCTGTCATAAAAGGTTTAATAAACGGATAGATCTCATCTAAAACAGCAAGTTCTGACAGTTCCAGTGGTGCGCCTGAGTCGCCTTCAATACAACAGGCACCTTTACATTTGTTCAGGTTGCAAACAAAATTTTCCCTGATAATATCCTCATGCACCAATGTGCTTTGAACTTCAATCATTCTTAAATATTTTTATTTGGAGGCTACTAACGGGTATTTAAGCCCTGTAGCATGAGTTAATTCCATGGTAACCGATCCTACCAAAATCTCTACCTGGGCCTTAACCGGAATTCGATTATTATCATCTGTGATCCATAAAAACAATTTGCTGTCTTTACGAAAAATACGACCCGGTTGTATGGACGGGCTAAATTTTAAACAATTTAAATTACCCAACGAAGTTTTTACCCGCTCTTTCCCTAAATATTGAATGGTTAGATTTGTAACACCGTCATCAAGGAAATAATCTAGAGAAAATTTATCGCCGTTTTTAATTTTGGTAAGGTCTAAGCCTCTTGCGAAGTAGTATGCCGATACAATATCAAACGTTTGCCCGGTACTTTTAAAATTTCCCTTATTTGTCACAATTTTTTTCTCTTGCTGATAAAAACGTGCCTTATCCCTTCGTCTGTAATTTGCTTCACGTATATCTTCTGTGTATAGATAGGGAACCATTTCATCTTTATCTATATACGAATCATAACGGTTTCGAACTTTATAAAAAATATTAAAACTTCCTGCTGTTCTGCCTAATGCGGTTAATTGAAATACCTCTTTATTATTAAATTTTACTTCCGTTTCCTTTACCTGCAAAGTTGCTTCCGCGGCCGTAAAAAATCCGTACCTAAAACGATATTTCAGTTGTTCTCCAGCTTTAAACACAGATTCTTTTTTATTGATAAGCTTCTGGCCATACAAGCTGATCGAAAAAATTGACAAGGATAATAAGATGATTATCTTCTTCATATAGAATATAACGTAGAGAGGATTTAAATTGTGCTTATCAAATTGCTGAAACTGTTTTTAAGAATTAACGATGAACCTATCTATTAGACCTGATCGATACAACAATTCACCTCCTTTAAAAGACTATAGAACGAACGTAAATTTTGCATAGGCCCTGATTTTATTAGATCCTGAATGATTAGAAAAGCAATTTCAGTTCGTTTAGGTTATTTCAGTCCCGTTATATGTTTCAAGCCCTGGATAAAACCAGATGCTCTTTACTGCTGCCGGGTTTATTTAACCCTTCCAGTGTTCCAGTGCAGGTATACTAATCCTTACGTTTGTAAATTGGTACGGTAGAACAAGGTTCGCCATACATAATGCTTTTGGCCACGCCAGACAGTCTTTCAGTTATGGACACAAAGGCTGAAACAGGCACATCAACATCACCACATCCTTTAATCACCACCCGCTGATCGCGATATTTCTCAATATCTAATGCTTTGATCTTCTGTTGAAACAACACCGTTTCCAGTGTATTTAAATCACCAAAAGTTATTGACAAAGCAAATGGCGCCATTTTAACAGCCAGTAACATATAGGCCCATGTAGGAACAATGGCGTCTGCCGAACAGATTATAGCCATGTGTTTACCTGTGTAAACAGACCAGTCATAGTCTTTAACAAACTCCCTGAAATCTCGCTCTCTGAGCATCAGACCGTGAAAAAGGTTATCTTTAATGTCGTACAAAACCCGCTCGCCCTCCGGATAAAATGCTGCAAGATCTATACTGACTAAACCACTTTGAGCTACTTTATTTACTATACTTTCCTGTATTTGCATTTAAGCTATAAATAAAAAAATCCGAAAGAAATACAATTCTTCCGGATGTAAAGTTAAGAATTTAAGAACTTAAAAGAATCGGACACGGTGGTCTTTAATGTCAGCCTTATCTCTTAATACTTTAAAAGCATCTGATGTAGCTCGTTGTACCAAAGCCTGTGAAATTTGAACTTTTTGTTTATAGACATTGGTTAACGGTGCTGGATTGCTAAACCCTTCCACCGCAAACACGTAAACTCCCTGTTCTCCGGTTATCACTTTGGAAAGTTTACCAGGTTGAGAACCAAAAACAGCTCCAATTACTTTATTCTCCTGTCCGGCTCCAGGAATAATGGGATTTGCGAACACTATATTTTGAATTGCTTGAGCCGGTTTTCCAACTTTTTGACCTACCTGATTAATATTAGCGGCTCCGGCAACGGCTTTTGATAGCTTATCGTTAAGCATTCTGCCTTTAACATCTGTTTTAACAATTGATTCTATCTGGCTTTTGACTTCGGATAAGGGTTGAATTCCTTTTTTGTTGATAGTTATAAGTTTTGCAATTACAAATTTATTATCTGTTTCAAATATCTGGTCTGAAACATCACCTTCATCTGCTTTAAATGCCCAACGTATAATTTCTCTGGGGCTTTCTATCCCTACAACTAAACCTTGCATGGGTGTAACTTTTTCTGCAATCAATTTTTTATAATTACTCTTTTTAATATTATCGTCAAACGCTGTTGCGTTTTTGGCCGCACTTAAAAAGGAGGATGCTTTGCCATATGCTTGTTGCTGAGTTTTGCTGCTACTTGAGAGGCTTTTATTAATAACAGCCACCTTAACCAATTTAGAAGAGCCCTTCTGTGAATCGATTTTTATAACATGAACCCCATACTGAGTAGTAATTACTTTCAAATCACCTGCTTTGCCATTAAAGACGGCTTCGTCAAAGGCTGGTACCATGGCACCGCGGCCGAAAGTGCCAAGGTCGCCTCCCTTTTCTTTGGTAGCGTCTGTACCAAATTTACCAGCCAGGTCAGCAAATGAAGCCCCCGCTTGTATTAAATTTTTTAAAGAATCTGCTTTGGATTTTGCCTTGTCAAGCCCGCCTTCTGTTGCCGGATTTAACAATATATGACTGGCCTTAACTGAATCAGGGCCAACCTTGGAATCAATAACTTTTGCGGCGTAATAATTTCCGTTACTAAAAACCGGACCAACAAATGAGCCTGGCGCTGCATTAAAAACAAGTGAATCTAAAGCTGCGTCAAGTTGTCCTTTTCGAACATATGAAACCGGAAGTTTGCTGTCCGAGTTCATGGCTACAAACATAGAATCGTTGTTTGTATTCTTAAGACCATTGAACAACTTGTCTACCTGCTGCCTTGTTTCTAAAGAATCTGATTTTGAGGGATTGGCATCAAACACAACATATTCAAAGGTCCGTGTTTCTTCTTCGTTTTTAAACCTTGTTTTGTTTTCATCGTAATATTTTTGGTAATCTTCGTCTGTAAGCTTAACCTGATCATCGGGAAGTGATTCAAACGGAAGGTTTATATAGTTGAAGTTTGCCAATTTATTTCGTTGGTTGTAATCTTCGCGAGCTTCTAATGAAGTAACATACAAGCTATTTTTTATCAGGTTATTGTATTTCTCAGTTAATTTATTCTGGCGAACGTTTACTAAAAATTGCGTCCACTGGACACTGATTTCACTGTTAGGAGCCTGAGTTGATATATTTTGCAGAAATGAATTTAATTGGTTTCTGTTTAGCTGACCTGTTTGAGGGTCACTAAAATTCTGTACAACCTGTGGATCAGGGTTTTTCCCATTGATCATATCATTCAATTCATTCTTGCTTATCTGCAATCCCAAACGATTAATTTCCTTATCAATAAGGATTTGAGATATGGTTTGGTTCCATGTGTTATCAACCACATAAGAAGTCATTTGAGGATTCAGATTATTCTGCCCCATTTGCTGTTTAAAATTATTAGAATTTACCTCAACCTTTTCGTTAAATTCCTGGATAGAAATAGTCTCACCGGCAACTTCCCCAACCTGA
>JACMND010000055.1 GCA_014378705.1 Pedobacter sp.
AAATTAAAGGCAGTAACACCGAAAGATGCTGAAATAAATTCAGCATGACTGAACCTTTTATTGTTATTGTCATCCTGAACTTGATTCAGGAACCTTCAACGGCAGAACCCTTCAATAACAAATACAGTAAATTAATGTCACCTACACTGAAAGATGCTGATTGTCATCCTAAACTTGTTTCAGGATCTCTCCAGGGCAGAATTATTCAATAACAGTTCCGGTAAATTAAAGGCAGTAACACCGAAAGATGCTAAATGTCATCCTGAACTTGTTTCAGGATCTCTCAACGGCAAAACTCTTCAACAACAAATGCGGTAAATTAAAGGCAGTAACAATCAGCTACCTTTTCTTCTTAATTAAATCGTTAAAATAAGCCTTCATATAGATCTTTCATCTCGGGATTCTCCAATTTAATTAGATTAAGTTTCCATTCTCTATGCCAATTTTTTAACTGTTTTTCTCGATCAATGGCGTGGAGTATTTCAGGAAACCATTCATAATACACCAAGTAACGGCAATTATATAACGATGTAAATTTAGAAGCCGCACTTTGTTTATGTTCATAAATTCTCCGTCGAATATCATTTGTTACTCCAATGTATAATACAGTTCGATGCTTGTTGGATACGATGTATACAAAACCTCCGTCATTCATAATGAAATTTTATAAAATTTCAACAGCTTATACAATAAGGCAGTAACACTGAAAGATGCTGAACTAAATTCAGCATGACAGAACCTTTTATTGTCCTGGTCATCCTGAACTTGTTTCAGGAACCCTCAACGGCAGAACCCATCAATACAAATGCAATAAATTAAGGGCAGTTACACTGAAAGATGCTGAACTAAATTCAGCATGACCGAAAGAGAACTCATTTACTTCACTACCACAACAGGAACCCCTTTACTTCTTACAAGATCATTAAACTCTTTAAGATCAGTTTCTTTTGCCGTCTTTAACTTGGTCAATTCTGAGTCAATCTGCCTGGCAAGATCAGCATAGACTTCTTTTACCTGCTTGCTTGGTGCAGCGTAGCCAGAATTTGCCGCATCAAAAACACCGGAAAGTTTATCATTTAAGCGGATGGGGAAATTAAGTACATCCTGTCCACTTTTTGATTTGGTCTGATAAATTGTCTCTTCTACCCCGAGTATCTTTTTGTTAATCGCGGTGGCTTTATCTTGAATTTCTTTTGGGAGATCTTTTCCCCTGGTAACAAAATCATTCAGTTGGGTGCGGATGCTCCTGATTTCGGTGATTGCTTTTTGCGTTTCAGAAAACTTATCCCGTACCATAATCAGGAAATCAAACTGCGATTTATAATCGTTTTCAGAGACTTTATAATTGGGATCTGCTTTAACTAAAAAGTTTACCGCCAAAGAATCATTTTTAAATTTAACAACTGCTTTGTAGGTTCCGGGAATCGCTTTCGGGCTTCCAACCGATCCGTTCCATAAAATTAAACCTTCTATTTTTTCGGCCGCGGGATAGTTCAGGTTCCAGACAAACTGGTTCATTCCGTTTTTAACTTCAATCTTTTCCTCTGCTTTACCTTTGGTGCTGTACGTTCTGATCCATTTATTCTGCGCATCATAAATCGCTACCGAAACCATGGCTGAATCGTCTTGGTTTTTTATAAAGTAGTTGATAATAGCGCCATTTGCTGGATTACTCCCTGCGTTCTTCGCGTTAGCGCTTACATATCCGCTGCGACGGTAAACATCTGAAGGAGCAAAAACATGAAGTTTCTTTAAAGCCAGGCCTTTATCCATTTGCTGGATCGTACTCAAATCGTCCAGAACATAAAAAGAGCGGCCTTGCGTTGCAACAATCAGGTCATTTTCTTTAATTGTTAAATCAGTAACCGGCACCATGGGTAAATTTAATTGGAAAGGCCGCCAGCTATCCCCGTCATCGTAAGAAATGTACATTCCAAATTCAGTTCCTGCATAAAGTAAACCCTTTCGTTTCTGATCCGCACGCACCACCCTGGTAAAATGATTGGCCGGGATTCCCTTTGTGATCAGTTTCCAGGTTTTACCATAATCAACAGTTTTATAAATGTACGGCCGGTAGTCATCACTTTTATAACGGGTTCCCACCACATAAGCTCCGCCTTTATTAAACGGATCTGCATCAATACTGTTAAACATCATCCATTCCGGCATTCCTTTGGGCGTTACATTCGCCCAGTTTTTGCCACTGTCTTTGCTAACGTGCAGTAAGCCGTCATCACTTCCGGCCCAAAGTAAACCTTGTTCAAAAGGCGATTCGATGGCTGTAAAAATGGTTCCATAATATTCTACACTGGTGTTATCTTTTGTAATCACCCCACCGCTTGGCCCCTGTCTTTTTTTATCATTGCGTGTAAGGTCCGGGCTTATTGCTTCCCAGCTTTGACCTTCGTTTTCGGTACGAAACAAGACATTGCCCGCGCTATACAACTGCTTTGGATTGTTAGGTGAGAAAAAAATCGGGAAGTTCCATTGGAAGCGATATTTTAAAACATCTGCACCCGAACCCATCGGGTTATCAGGCCAAACAGAAATAGCCCGGTTTTCGCCTGTTTTATGATCCAGCCTGGAAATGTAACCGCCATAATTACCACCGTAAACAATATCCGGATTTAAAGGATCGGCAACTACATACCCTGATTCGGCCCCGGCAGTAGATTCCCAATCTGATTCCGTTATGGCACCACCATACGTTCTGGACATGATGCGGATAGTAGAATTATCCTGTTGGGCACCTAATATGCGATACGGAAAATGATTATCCGTATTTACGCGGTAAATTTGTGCGGTAGGCTGGTTTTCATACGTGCTCCAGTTATCCCCGGCATCAAAGCTGATCTGCCCACCTCCGTCATCACCAATAATCATCCTTGCGGGATCTTTCGGATCTATCCACAAATCATGGTGATCACTATGCGGCGTGTTTATAGGCTGAAAGGTTTTTCCCCCATCGCGTGAACGCAAAAAGTCTACATTTAAAACATAAACCAAATTTTCGTTTTTCGGATCAACAAAAACTTTGCTGTAGTACCAGGCACGCTGACGAATATCATTGCTGCTGTTTGTTTTTATCCAGGTTTCACCGGCATCATCCGAACGGAAAAGCCCCCCTGTTTTTGATTCAATGATCGAATACAATACATCCGGATTTGATGGACAAACCGTGATGCCCAAAATGCCAAGTGTATCTTTTGGCAGGCCTTTGTTACGGGAAATATTTTTCCAGTTATCCCCTCCGTCTGTACTTTTCCATAAACCACTGCCATCGCCACCGCTTTCCAGACTATATGGAGTGCGGATAACCCGCCAGGTAGTAGCGTAAAGAACTTTGGGGTTTTCAGGTTCCATTACCAGATCTACCGCTCCAGATAAATTATTGGAGTATAAAACCCTCTTCCAGGTTTTGCCGCCATCTAATGTTTTAAAAACCCCGCGTTCCTCGTTCGGGCCGAAAAGATGGCCAACTGCCGCCACCCAAACAATATCCGGGTTTTTGGGATGAACCACAATGCGGGTTATATGCCGCGTATCTTTTAACCCGAGGTTTTTCCAGCTGCGTCCGCCGTCTTCGCTTTTCCACATCCCTTTCAGGCCTTCGCTTACATTGCCCCGCATCGTATTTTCGCCTTCGCCAACATACAGGATCGTGTTATCAGATGGCGCTATGGCAATCGCACCGATGGAGCTTCCAAAGTACTTATCTGAAATATTCTTCCAGTTACTGCCTCCATCCTGTGTTTTCCATACGCCCCCTCCTGTAGCACCCATATAAAAAACGTTCTTCTGCTCCAGATCGCCAGCAACTGCCGCACTCCTTCCGCCTCTAAACGGACCGATCAGGCGGTACTTCAAACCGGAATACAAAACGCTATCGGTCGCATATTTTGAAGAAATATTTACCGCTTGATTTCGCTTTTTTTGTGCAAAAACTGAAAACGTGATGCAAAGTGTAAATGCGTATAGAAAAAGTTTTTTCATTGGGATAATCAGTTAAAGCGGCGAGGTGTAAATTATAGGGTAAATCTCATTTATCAACCCGGATTTCATACTCACAATTAAAAATTGAAAATTAAGAATTTTATCAAAGAAAAACACGCAGCCATAAATTTTACTAATCTTGTATAGCCGATTATTCATTTTTCCTGATTCCCAAAAATAGATTTAACTGTAATAACAACATGAACTTGCACACCATCAATACCGGACTATTTAAATTAGACGGGGGCGCTATGTTTGGCGTTGTTCCTAAAACCATGTGGCAAAAGTTGAATACGCCAGATGAAAACAACATGTGTACCTGGGCCATGCGCTGCCTTCTTATTGAAGATGGAGACAGGCTTATGTTGGTTGATACCGGCATGGGAAACAAGCAGAACGACAAATTTTTCGGCCGTTACTTTCTACATGGGGAAGATACTTTAGAGAAATCGCTTAATAAACTGGGTTTCAACAAAGATGATGTCACCGATGTTCTGTTAACTCATCTTCACTTTGACCATTGCGGAGGTGCCATTATCCGCGAAGGCGAAAAGCTTAGGCCTGCGTTTAATAACGCCATTTACTGGAGCAATGAAAAGCATTGGGAATGGGCGGTGAACCCAAACGACCGTGAAAAAGCTTCTTTTTTGAAAGAAAACATCCTGCCGATACAGGAAAGCGGGCAACTGCAGTTTATTGAAACCGTGGAAGGCGTTCAGTTCTCTGAAAACATAAACATCCGTTTTGCTTACGGACATACCTGTGCCATGATGCTTCCACAGATTAGTTACCGTAATAAAACCATCGTATTTATGGCAGACCTGCTGCCTTCCGCAGAACATATCCCGTTGCCTTATGTAATGGCCTACGATATGTTTCCGCTGCAAACGCTTACCGAAAAAAAAGCATTTTTAGAAGAAGCTGTTCAAAAAGAGTACATCCTTTACTTTGAACATGACCCGGTTAACGAATGCGCAACCTTACAGCAAACAGAGAAAGGCGTTAAACTTGGGGAGGTGTTTAGGCTGGAGGAGGTTTGAGGATTGGGGAATTATAGGCTA
>JACMND010000056.1 GCA_014378705.1 Pedobacter sp.
CAGTTGAAATGCCATAAACTGCTCTTTTTCGTCCGGGTAACCATATACTTCCTGCCGGTCAAGCAAACCGGGAATATGGATGAGATATAATTCAAACCCTAATGCGTTTGTAGTTTCTTTGAGGACGCTGAAATCAAAATTTCGATGACCCAACTTGCCGCAGCCATCAAATACATTTTCAAAAACGTGATCACGTACAAATTTCCGGTCATAATACGGTAACACCACAGATGCTTTAATTCCGGCCCGGCACAGGTATTTTGGCAAAGCCCCAACCACATCGCCGAGCCCGCCTGCTTTGGCAACCGGGTAACATTCTGCACTCAGGTGGATTACATTCATGCCAATTACAATTTCTTTCAATATAGTAATTGTTACTTTATATAATCAACAAAATATAACGGCAAATACCTTGATTTATTAAAGAAGAGAAATTATAATTAATGTGCTTCCAGCCAATTTTGCCTTACCCTACTTCAACTAAAATTGGAATAGTTCGCCGATTTTATAAAAAAAAGGATGCCTACAAAGAGGCATCCGCAAAGTTGGTAATCTTTTAAACAAGCAAATTTTCTAATTATTCCCTTGCTTTATCTTCAACAACTCCTCAAAATTTATAAAACTAGTTACATCTATGTACGTAACTCCTTTTAAGTGATTATTTGTAAATGTAGCTTTGATGTTATCTTTGATCTCTAATTCTATCTCCTCCAATTCTTTTGCACTAAGCTTGGTATTAAGATCTGCTAAAAATAGCGTTTCAAGAACCTGTCCTTGATCGTTAAAATAAATATTAATACTTAAATCCTTTTCAGATTGAAGAACTTTTAACCTTGAGAAGGTTAATATATCAGCGCATATTTTTATGACTTTATTATTATCGTACCTAACACTAGACAAATCAAGAAACCCATTAACTAGTGCCGATGGAGGAAAATTTTGTTTAACTTGATAGAACCTGTTTTTCTCATTTTTAATAATAGAAAGTTTTCCTTCATGCCTGCTTACCGAGTAAGTAGCCTGTTTGCCTGTACTTTTTGTTGATACACTTTGTGCTTTACACGCTAAGAATGTTAGAGCCACACATAGAGTTAATATTAGTTTTTTCATTTTATTTCGTTTTGGTATTATCCGCAATTATATTTAATAAATGCATCTCAATCCTTTCCTTGATTCAAGTCAATGCGCCTCCAGCCAATTTTTTCCTTGTCCCACTTCAACTAATATTGGTACGGTGGTTTTCATAGCCGTTTTCATCCGGTGCTCAATAATTTTTTTCATAGGTTCTACTTCAGAGAGAAGCACATCAAAAACCAATTCATCATGTACCTGCATGGTCATTTTAGAATTCAAATTTTGGTCGTTAATGTCTTTGTGGATATGTATCATGGCAATTTTGATCATATCCGCCGCGGATCCTTGTATCGGAGCGTTTATGGCGTTTCGTTCCGCAAAGCCTCTTACCGTTGCGTTTGCTGAATTGATATCCCGCAGATAGCGACGACGGCCCATCAGCGTTTCTACGTATCCGTTTTCGCGGGCAAAATTCATGGTGTTGCTCATGTAATCTTTGATTCCGGGATACTGATTAAAATAATTTTCGATAATATCGGCAGCTTCCTTTCTCGGAATACCTAAGCTTTGCGATAATCCGAATGCCGTCTGACCATAGATGATTCCAAAATTTACCGCTTTGGCATTCCGGCGTTGAGTAGAAGTCACTTCTTTTACTTCAATGCCGTAAACTTTGGCAGCTGTGGCCGTATGGATATCAAGTCCCTGTGCAAAAGCAGCCATCATATTGGCATCTTTACTTATTTCGGCGATCAGCCTCAACTCTATCTGGGAATAATCGGCGGATAGAATAACGTGATTTTCATCCCTTGGTATAAACGCTCTACGAACTTCGCGGCCTCTTTCTGTCCTGATTGGAATATTTTGAAGATTTGGGTTGTTGGAACTTAACCTTCCGGTAGATGCTACAGCCTGGTTGTAAGAAGTATGTATGCGGCTGGTTTTTTGGTTAATCATAAGTGGCAACGCATCCACGTAGGTGGATTTTAATTTTTGTAACTGCCTGAAATCAATAAGGTCTTTAACAATATCGCTTTTGTGTGCAAGAGCTGTCAAAACATCTTCACCGGTTTGATACTGCCCGGTTTTTGTTTTCTTGGCTCTTGGATCAAGCTGTAGTTTGTCAAATAAAACTTCTCCAAGTTGCTTGGGAGAAGCAATATTGAATTTTACCCCAGCTTTTTCATAAATAGTTTGCTCCAGAATTTTAAGATCTGTGTGCAGGATTTTTGAGAATTCGGCTAAGGCTTCCCGGTCTACTTTTACACCTTCCCTTTCCATATCACTCAAAACATATATTAATGGGTTTTCCATATCCCGTGCAAGCTTGCCGGCATTTACCTGTTCAAGTAAGGGCTCAAAAAGCTCTTTTAGCTGCAGTGTAATATCCGCATCCTCTGCGGCGTATTCTTTGATGGCCTCAATTTCAACATCCCGCATATTTCCCTGCTTCTTGCCTTTGGCGCCGATAAGGGAAGTAATCGTAACGGGGGTATAACCCAGGTAATTCTCAGCCAAAAGATCCATATTATGACGTGAATCCGGATCTAAAAGGTAATGCGCAAGCATGGTATCAAATAGTTCGCCTTTTACATTGATGCCGTACCAAAAAAGTACAAGGATATCATATTTTAGATTTTGCCCGTATTTACCAATGCTTTTATTTTCAAATAGTGGTTTAAATTCATCAACGCAATTCTGGCAATGGGTTTGTTCCGCTGAAAATGGAACATACCATGCCTCTCCGGCCTTTATTGCAAATGACAATCCAACCAATTCACAATTATTGGCATCTAAACAGGTGGTTTCGGTATCGAAGCAGAAAGAAGTTTGCCTGCTTAAAATTTTAATAAGTTCTTTTCTTTTTTCAAAAGTATCTGTTAATATATAATTGTGGGGTGTATTGCCGATATTTTTAGATGGGTTTTTTATTTCCGGGTTACCAATGTGAGTCGTCTGAACAGCATCAGGATTACCGGATAAATACCCCTGACCAAAAAGGTTCATTTGTCCGTTTCCGACATTCGCGTGTTTATTTTCAGCTACGTTAAAATCATCACCAAAAACACGGCGGCCTATAGTCCGTAATTCCAGCTCTGCAAACAGCGGTTCTAAAACTTCGCGGTTTGGTGCGTCAACTGTTAAAGCCGTAACATCTAAATCAACCGGTGCATTAAGCATAATAGTAGCCAGCTTTTTCGAAACCAAGGCCTGGTTGGCAAATTGTATTACATTTTCTTGTAGCTTCCCTTTTAATTCATGGCTATGGGCTATCATATTTTCTATAGAGCCATATTGTCTGATCAGTTGTTTGGCTGTTTTTTCGCCAATACCGGGAATTCCAGGTATGTTATCAACCGCATCGCCCCATAATCCTAAAATATCAATAACCTGGTCGATCCGCTCAATGTCCCACTTTTCTAAAATTTCTTTTACACCCTGAATTTCCATTCCATTGCCCATACGGGCAGGTTTATAAATAAAAATATTTTCAGAAACCAGTTGCCCAAAATCTTTATCAGGAGTCATACAAAAAACGGTGAAACCCTCTATTTCCGCTTTTTTAGCAAGAGTTCCGATCACATCGTCTGCCTCGTAACCATCCGAAAATAAAACTGGAATATTAAATCCTTCTATCAGGCGAATAATGTAAGGTATGGCGATAGCCAGATCTTCTGGCATGGCTTGCCTTTGTGCTTTGTACGCCGAGTAGTCTGTATGGCGCTCAGTTGGTGCGTCAGTATCAAAAACTACGGCCATGTGAGTTGGATTTTCTTTACGCAAAACCTCCAGAAGAGTGTTTGTAAACCCCATAATAGCCGAAGTATTTAAACCGCCGGATGTAAACCGCGGACTTTTACTCAAAGCGAAATGAGCCCGGTATATTAAAGCGAACGCGTCTAAAAGAAATAGTTTTTTCATTTACAATTATTTTGATTACACCCAAAAATCATAAGATAGGATACCGTTGCTTATGATTTTCAAAGGTACTTATCTGACATCAGTTTCTGGAAAGCACCCGGCCATAAATTGAAACGGCGTTTAACTAACGAGCTATGCAATCAACAATATGGTCGTTCACCATTCCGGTTGCCTGCATGTGTGCGTAACAAATAGTGCTTCCGAAAAACTTAAAACCACGTTTTTTCATGTCCAGACTGATTGTATCTGAAATTTTGATTTTAGCTGGAATATCACTGTGAGTTTTCCAATAATTCAGAATCGGTTTTTTGTCGGGTAAAAATCCCCAGATATAATTTGAAAAACTACCAAACTCTTTTTGAATTTGAATAAACAAACTTGCGTTGCTTATTGCTGCAGTAATTTTAAGACGGTTACGGACTATTCCCGGATCAAGCAGCAAGCGATCAATGTCTACGGATGTAAATGCAGCAACTTTTTGAACATCGAAATCAGCGAAAGCTTTACGATAGTTTTCCCGTTTACGCAAAATAGTAATCCAGCTAAGTCCTGCCTGCGCACTTTCAAGAATTAAAAATTCAAACAGGATGTGGTCATCGTAAACAGGCTTTCCCCATTCTTCATCATGATATTTTGTGTATAAAACATCAGTTCCGCACCAACTGCACCTTACAGGATTATGTTCAATTTTTTCAATCGGAGCGGTCATTTTAAATTGAGATAAGTAGAAGACTTAGTTTAGGAAACAATTTGTTCATTCAGTTCATCCCAATATTCTAATGCACGACGGTAATGTGGAATGACAATAGAACCGCCAACCAGGTTAGCGATCATAAAAATTTCGTTCATTTCCTCAGTAGTCACACCCTCGTCATGGCACTTTCCTAAATGATATTTGATACAATCATCGCAACGCAAAACCATTGACGCTACTAAGCCTAACATTTCCTTGGTTTTTACGTTCAGTGCTCCGTCCGCGTAGGATGTGGTATCTAGCGCTATAAAACGTTTGATGTTGATGTTGGCACTTTCCATTATCCGGCTGTTCATTTTGACACGATAGCCGTTAAATTCTTCGGTTAACTTTCCCATGCTACAATTAAAGGTTAAGGATTTTATTAGTGTTTGCCTATTTTTCGAGGTCAAGTTCAATGGCTGGATCCCAAAAAACAGATTTAAAATTTATAATTTGATCGTCTTTTACTTCTAAACCTTCCAGTTCTAACAACTGTTGCATTAATTCTGGCGAACTGAAATGAAACTTGCCGGTCAGCAATCCGTTGCGATTGACAACTCTTTGCGCCGGAATTGAAGAATTAATTTTTAAAACTCCGTTCATTGCATACCCTACCATTCTGGAAGACCCTTTTGTTCCGAGATATGACGCAATGGCACCATAAGAAGTAACCCTGCCTGATGGTATTAAATGTACCACCTGATAAACTTGTTCGTAAAACGTTAACTTTTCCATTAGCAAAAGCCAAATTTCAAATAATTAATTGTTTTTTCTTTGGCGAGGTATTTTTTCTCATAATACGTTTTGATGGAAAGAACCTCATCTGCAAATTCAGAACCATACAGGTCTTCAGTTCTTAAGTGTACCTGAAGTTCTAATTCAGCAATTTTTTCTCTTGTATAAAGGTGAAGATCATCGTTATCTGTTTTTAAATGAATAACGCCGTTCCTGTTTAAAATAATTTCATATTTTTTTAAAAAACCAGGTGAAGTTAAACGCTTTTTTTCGCGGCTGTCTTGAGGTTGAGGATCTGGAAATGTAATCCATATTTCTGAAACTTCATCAGGGGCGAAATAATCCAGAACATGTTCTATTTGGATACGGAGAAATGCAACATTGCTAATATTTTCTTCTATAGCTGTTTTGGCCCCACGCCAGATACGATTTCCTTTATAGTCAATCCCAATGAAATTCTTGTCTGGGAATATCTTTGCAAGATTAATAGCATATTCCCCTTTGCCGCATGCCAACTCCAAAACTAGTGGGTTTGTATTATTAAATTGAAGTTTATTCCAATTTCCTTTTAAAGGTTTTCCTTTATCTAACTCAAATACATTATTAAAATTTGCAATTTCTGCAAATCTTCGCAACTTATCTTTACCCATTTAATTGGTTATGTGGCCGCAAAAATAGTTTTATCTTTGAAGCCTTAAGAAACCAGTTGGAAAAAAACGATAAAATTTACATTGCCGGACATCGGGGAATGGTTGGTTCAGCTATTTATCGAAGATTAAACTCTGAAGGTTATATAAATATTATAACCCGTACTTCTTTACAATTGGATCTTAGAAACCAGCAGGCTGTGGCTGATTTTTTTAAGGTCGAAAAACCTGAATATGTATTTTTAGCTGCGGCAAAAGTAGGTGGGATTGTTGCAAACAATACCTATCCTGCAGATTTTTTATATGACAATTTACTAATTCAGAATAACGTCATTCATAATTCTTATTTAACATCGGTAAAAAAACTGCTGTTTTTAGGGTCAAGCTGTATATATCCCAAACTTGCTCCGCAACCTCTTAAGGAAGAATATTTATTAACAGGGCTTTTAGAGCCAAGCAACGAACCGTATGCTATCGCAAAAATTGCAGGTATAAAACTTTGTGATGCTTATCGCAGCCAGCATCAATGTGATTTTGTATCAGTAATGCCAACAAATTTATATGGTTTAAATGATAATTACCACCCTGAGAATTCTCATGTTTTGCCTGCATTGATCCGTAAAATTTATGAAGCAAAAGCAGGTGGGCATAAAGAGGTAATTATTTGGGGAACGGGAAAGCCGATGAGGGAGTTTTTGTATGCCGATGACCTGGCGGATGCGTGTTTTTACTTGATGCAAAATTATAGTGAGCCAAACCTGATCAATATTGGAACAGGCGAAGATATTACGATTAAAGATCTGGCCATGCTTGTCCGGCAAATAATTGGCTTTACCGGCAACCTGGTTTTTGATTTAAGCAAACCAGATGGAACACCGCGTAAACTGATGGACGTTACAAAATTACATTCTTACGGTTGGAAACATAAAGTGACCCTTGATGATGGAATAAGGATGGCTTACGCAGATTTTATTGAAAATCATTTAAAAAAAATAATTGCTGACTAATAGAATTATTTTAATACGTTTCGCTATCCGGTGGGATACCGTAATCCCGGGTTTTACTTTTAACCTCTCTTCTATATTTGGATTCACCTCTTATAAAATTTGATGCTTTGTCAATCCATGTAGTTAATAAATCTTTGTTTACAGATGTCGCTACTTTTTGCGAAAGTAAAGTAACAATTGATTTTATTATAAAACCAGATTTACCAAATACTAACTTATTTAAGGCAAGGGGCAAACTAACACGTAATGCGTTACTTACCCAATCGGTGTGGATATGATCAGGCGTTTTAGAGTTATTGGCAATAAACAAGTTTTTAATGATAGAAGGGAGACGAAATTTATCTTTAAATTTTTCAACATCTTGTTTAATTAAGGCTTCCTGATGAAAACTTTGAAGTTTTAAACGAAGAATTTCAGAACGTAAATCATCAATATTTCCAATTTTACTTTTCATAGCTTCCTTCATTTCGGTCTTTAAATAATGATTTTATGACTCCGTTTTCGATGGGTTTTTTAATTAGTTTGTCTTTAGTAAAAAATACAATAAGAGAGATAAATAGATATAAACCCGTTAAAATCAAGAAACCAGCATACGTGTTGCCAATAATTTCGGATAAATAAAATCCAAGTGCCAGATTGGCGAAAAGAATAACAAAAAACCCTAAAATGCCTAATATAGATCCCACAGCAATTCCTGCTGCAGCTCCGGAAGCTTTTTCTGCGATTGTTAAATAGGCAAGATCCTTGCGTATGTTAACATATTCCTTAATATTGGTAATTAGTCCCGGATCTTTTTCTGTCTTCTCGTTCATGTTTTTTTACTGTATTAAAAAAATTATGCCTGATTAAAATTGTTATCATTGCTATCAGAAGCATCATCAAAAGCGGTTTTTGCTTGTGACGCGGAATTTTCGACACTGTCTTTAGCGGATGAAAATTTTGTTTTAATAGTATCAGTAACCCTGTCTTTTACATCTTTCAAATGACTGAGTTCATCTGAAGCCCTGTCCTTAATACTATCTCCTAAATCGCGTAATGAATCATTTAATTTATCACGAGTTTCAGAACCTTTTTCTGGTGCGTAGAGCATTCCAACAATAATTCCGGCGGCAAGTCCTGCTAATAAGGCGATCAAAGAATTAGAATTATCTTTCATGATATGATGGTTTAGTTTTAAAATCCTTTAGTTATTTATACAAACTTACTTATAAAAGTGTTTTTACTTATTAATCTTCCGTTGCTTTAATTCGTTCTAATCTTTCTGAGGCCAACTTGCTGGTTTCATATATTCGTATAGTTAGTATAAAATAGGATAGCAATAAGGGGCCAAAGACAAGACCTATAATTCCAAAAGCCGGTATTCCTATTACAACGCCAACAACTGTAATTAATGGGTGTGTGTCTGCCACACGTTTTGCGATAAGCAAGCGCAGTACATTATCAATATTAATAATGACAATTAAGCCAACTAATAAAATACCGTATCCGGCGGTTGTATTTCCATTAGTCAATTCTATTAAAGCAGCGGGAATAAAAATTACTGGAGCTCCTACAACCGGAAGAAAAGAGAGAAAGGTCGATATAATGCCCCAAAATACAGGGTCGCGGATTCCGAACACAAAGAATGTGATACTTACTAAAGTGCCTTGAACTACGGCTATAAATCCCTGACCTAACACATTGGAGTACGTTGTAGATTTTAATTCTGTGCCAAAACGCAAGGCATTTTGCTCATTAAAAGGAGCGTATTTGAGTAACCCGCCTTCAAAGTCTTTAAGTTGGGTAAACATAAAATAAAGCAGAAAGTACATCACTATTAAACCAAGAAATATGCTTGCTGCTCCGCCTAAAATGGACGGGAAAAGTTCTTCAGCCAGTGAATTCAGCCTGATCATTCCTTTATCCAGCAGATCTGGTTGATTAAGTTCAGATCCTGCAAAATCATCGATTTTTTGCATGAAAACTTTTATTCTCATAGGGTCCTGATTAAACTCGGTTATTTTAGAAATAACCATCAGGCTTAAAGCCAGAAAGGGCAGAACAATAATTACAAAAGAAAAAAGGATAATCAGTATTGCTGATATCCATCTTTTAATCTTCCATTTTTCTGTTAAATGGAGATAAACAGGCCTGAAAATGGTGTATAATACGATGGTGCTTAACAGTGATCCGGCTATAGATCGTAATGAAAATAATATAAAACATCCCAATATAATCAGGATAACTAATACAATGGTATTGCGCTGCTTGTAACTATATACAGACATTTGCCAGGTTAAAATTCTAAACTATATAATCTGTCGCAATAAAAAAAATCCAGCGGCAGATTTTGTTCTGGCAGGATTTAATTGTTGTTTTAAAATTTTTAATTGGCTATTCCAAATTTATAGCTTTCATTTTATTGTACAGTGTTTTTCTGTCAATGTTTAAAATTTCAGCTGCTTTGGTTTTGTTAAACTTAACTTCCCTTAGCACATTTAAAATTGTATCATACTCTGCTTCCATGGCCGCGTTTTTTAAATCGCGGCGGTTTCTGGTTTCAATATGCATCCCATTTCCAATCGCATTTTGCAAAGCGGTAACTTTAGCGAAGGTGGCAATTTCTAAAGGAAGTGCTTTTACCTGGATAATTTCACCTTCGGTTAATAGAGCAGAACGGCGAATGACATTTTTTAGTTCCCTCACGTTGCCAGACCAATGATAGGTTTTAAAACATTCAATAACTTCTTGCGAAAAACCTTTAACATTGCGATTTAATTCGGCATTTGCCTGTTTAAGAAAGCTTTCTGCAAAAATAAGGATATCGTTTCCCCGATTACGAAGAGAGGGAACATTAATGTTAAACTCATTGAAACGATGGTATAAATCTTCCCGGAAACGACCTTTTTTAATGGCTTCAGCCAGATCATCGTTGGTGGCAACAATTATTCTTAAGTCGAGATCTATTTGTTTTGTACTTCCTATCCTTCTCACTTTTCTTTCCTGAACGGTTCTTAAAAGGGAAGCCTGAAGATCATAAGATAGATTAACAACTTCATCTAAAAATAAGGTGCCGCCATTTGCCAGTTCAAAGTGGCCTATTTTAGTAAAAAGGGCACCGGTAAAAGAGCCCTTTTCATGACCAAAAAACTCACTGCCTGCTAATTCTTTTGTTAATGATCCGCAGTCCATTGCGATAAATGGTTTATCCTTTCGTGAGCTGTTCATATGAATGCTTTTAGCGACGGATTCTTTACCTGTTCCACTCTCACCAGAAATAATGACGCTGTAATTAGTGGGTGCTACCAAAGCAATTTGCTTAAACAGTTCTTTAGATGCGTGGCTTTGGCCGACAACAAATTCTTCTGGCAAAACATTTTTAGAAGGTTTTTCAAGAGCAGCAACTTTTTCAGGAGTATGAACACCTGTTTGAACTACTTTTTGAGCGTCTATAGCTTTATGAATGGTATGAAGTATTTCATCAGGATATAAAGGCTTTGTGATATAATCAAAAGCACCCATCTTGATTAGCTCTACAGCCAACTTAATATCAGAATACCCGGTTATAATGATGACGCAGGTTTCTGGATAGCTTTGTTTAATTTTTTTTAGGATCTCCCGTCCGTCAGTATCTTCAAGTCTGAAATCACAAAGAACAAGGTTATAAAAATCTTTGGCAAGATATTCAAAAGCTGATGCTCCACTTGTAGCAGTATTTACTTCGAAGCCATTTCGGGTTAAAAATTTAGAAAGGATTAACCCAATATTGATTTCGTCGTCAATTATTAATATTTTATTCATTTCAAGAAGCGTAATCATAGATGTCATAAGATAATGGCTTACAACACGTATTTCTTTTAAACTGATAGATTAAATTTAAAAGGCTTTACGTGCCAAATGAATATAAAGTTACGATGAAACGAAATGGGACGAATTGTACGGCTTATGTAAATTACGCAATTCCTGTAAACATTGGTTTTCTTTTTTCTTTAAAAGCAGCAATTCCTTCCTGAAAATCTGGCGTTGTAAAACAGGAAGAAAACTCGTTTATCTCAGCCTCAAAACCATCTTTACCATCCGTAAGACCTGCGTTTACGGCCCGTATGGCAGAAGCAACGGCTGTAGAAGAATGAGATAAAATTTTATTTAAAATTTCTTCAGCTTTGGTGATTAAATTTTCCGGGGTCTCTACATAATTAACGAGGCCAATATTTAAAGCTTCGTTTGCTGAAATCATATTAGCGGTAAGAATCATTTCGAGTGCTTTGCCACGCCCGATTAGTTGAGTTAAACGCTGCGTACCTCCATATCCGGGAATTAAACCAAGAGTTACTTCAGGTAAACCTAACCTGGCGTTATCAGAGGCAACCCGGATATGACAAGCCATGGCCAATTCCAATCCTCCACCTAAAGCAAAACCATTAATGGCTGCCACAATGGGCTTATAACAGTTGTGAATCACATTAAATACTTTATTATGACCCTCTCTTGAAAGATTCCCGCCCTCATCAGCATTAAATGAAGAAAATTCTAAAATGTCCGCCCCGGCTACAAATGCTTTATTTCCAGATCCGGTTAAAATTATACCACCTATTAAGGGGTTTGTGAGCGAATCTGTAACAGCAAAATGTAATTCGGCCAGGGTTAATTTGTTTAACGCATTTAATTTGCTTTCACGATTAATGGTTATATACAAAATGCGGTTTGTAATTTTCAAAAGTAGATTTTCGTATTTCATTCTCTGTTTAAAAGGCTTGTACCCGTAAAATTAAATTAAAAGTTTCTGTGGGTTACAACCCAATTAGTAATATACTGAACTATTTCCCGGGTATGTGTACCTGGAGGATAAAGTTTTCCTACGCCTAATTCATTTAGAATTCTCATATCCGAATCGGGTATAATACCACCCCCTGTAACCAGTACGTTATCCAATCCTTTACCTTTCATAATCATCATAATCTTTGGAAAAACTGTCATATGTGCTCCAGAGAGTATAGAAATCCCAATGGCATCTACGTCTTCCTGCAAAGCAGTATTCACAACCATTTCAGGCGTTTGTCTTAAACCTGTATAAATAACTTCCATACCAGCGTCACGTAACGTGGCAGCAATTATTTTTGCTCCCCGGTCATGGCCATCTAACCCAACTTTTGCAACTAAAATTCTGATAGGCCTATTTAATGGTTTATACATTAAGTAAAATTAAAGAAAAAAACAGATTGTATACTGCTGGCAATGTAACCGATAGAAATACAAATAGGACGATCCTAATTATTACTTTTGCGAGTTATAACGAAAGTGTAAGGAATAACTATGAGCGAAGAAAGATCATTAAATTTTTTAGAAGAAATAATTGAACAAGATATCCGCGAAGGAAAAAATCAGGGGAGGATTTTAACCCGTTTTCCACCAGAACCAAATGGTTTTTTGCATATAGGGCATGCTAAATCTATTTGCCTGAATTTTGGTCTTGCTGCTCAATATAACGGCAAAACAAATCTAAGGTTTGATGATACTAACCCGCTTACAGAGGATACCCGGTACGTAGAAAGTATTAAAGAAGACATTTCATGGCTTGGCTTTAAGTGGGACAAGGAGCTGTACTCTTCTGATTATTTTGAGCAATTATATCAATTTGCTCTTATTCTAATCAGAAAAGACAAAGCGTACGTGGATGAAAGTACATCAGAAGCAATAGCTGTGGCAAAAGGTACTCTTACAGAGCCGGGTGTGCCAACACCTGGGCGTTTGCGCAGCGTTGCCGAAAACCTCTTGTTATTTAACGAAATGAAACAGGGGAAATATGCTGATGGGGAAATGGTTTTAAGGGCTAAAATTGATCTTGCTTCTCCGAACATGCAAATGCGGGACCCATTGATGTACCGAATTAGGCATGCACGCCACCATCGCACAGCAAATAAGTGGTTTATATACCCTATGTATGATTTTACTCATGGCCAAAGTGATTCTCTTGAAAACATTACACATTCAGTTTGTACACTTGAGTTTGTAACCCATCGGGATCTGTACAATTGGTTTATAAAGGAACTTGACATATTTCCTTCACAGCAGTATGAATTTGCCCGCTTAAATGTGAATTACACCGTTATGAGTAAAAGAAAATTGCTTCAACTTGTTAACGAGGGGTTTGTATCCGGCTGGGATGACCCAAGAATGCCAACCATTAGCGGGTTAAGGAGAAGGGGATACACACCGGCCTCTATCCGTAATTTTTGTGAAAAGATAGGAATTGCAAAACGTGAAAATATAATTGAATACAGTTTGCTGGAATTTTGTATACGTGAAGATCTGAATAAAACCGCCTGGCGTCGAATGGCTGTTTTAGATCCTATAAAAATGGTAATTACCAATTATCCTGCTGATGTATCAGAGGATATGGTTGGTGAAAACAACCCGGAAGCTGATGGTGGAGAAGGGTACCGTAACCTTCCTTTTTGTAAAGATCTTTGGATTGAAAGGGATGATTTTATGGAAGAACCTTCTAAAAAGTTCTTTCGTTTAGGAGTTGGCCTGATGGTTCGCCTAAAACATGCTTACATTGTAAAATGTGATTCTTTTTTAAAAGATAAAAATAATAAGATAACTGAAGTGCATTGCACTTATATCCCCGAATCAAGAAGCGGAAGTGATACCAGCGGTATCAATGTGAAAGGAACTATCCATTGGGTTAGCGCTTTACATGCAAAAATAGCTGAAATCAGGCTTTACGATCATTTATTTCAAATTGAAGATCTTTCAGGCGAGGAGGCTGACTTTAAAGAATACATCAATCCCGAAAGTTTAACCAGCTTATCGAATGCGTTTATTGAACCTGACTTGGGCAATGCAATTAATGGCAAAAGCTATCAGTTTATTCGCAAGGGCTATTTTACATTAGATTCTGATTCGTTGCCAGGCAACCTAATTTTTAATCGTACTGTAACCTTAAAAGATGCTTCATCTAAGGGAAATAAAAAAATTTAATTATCAAAATCAGGCAGATTAACTCAAGTAGTTAAGCGTTTAATGGTATATTAATATAAAATGTTGTTCCTAAACCTAAATTTGTGCGGTAGCTAATGTTTCCGCCCATGTTTTCTAAAGCTTGCTTAACAAAAGCTAATCCCAGGCCTGTTCCGGAACTTTTGGTTGTAAAGTTGGGGGTAAAGATCTGTGCCTTTAATTCCTCACTAATACCAGTCCCGTTATCATGAATTTCTATGAAAGCATTTTTGCCAGTATTATACAGGCGCACTTTTATTAAACACTTTTGATTTTCAATTCTTGCTTCCACCGCATTTTTTATGAGGTTGTTAAAGCATCGAAGTAACTGATCCTTATCGGCCCGTATGTATTTTCCAGCCTGCATGCTGTTACTAAAAATAACAGACACATAGTTGTACTGATTATACAGTTCAATAGACTGCTTTAAGATCTCGGGAAGATATACTTTTGAAAAAACCGTTTCCGGCATTTTCGCGAAGTTTGAAAACTCAGATGCTATTTGAGCCAAACTTTCAATTTGTTCGATAAAAGACTTGCTAAACCTTTCAAATTTTTTATCAAAATTTGGATCTTTTTCTTTCCAGGATTTTTCCAATAACTGTACGCCTAGTTTTAACGGGGTAAGCGGGTTTTTAATTTCATGAGCCACCTGTTTGGCCATCTCTCGCCATGCGTTTTCACGCTCTGAACGGGCAAGCTTTTGAGCGCTGTCTTCTAAAGCAGAAATCATGGTATTATATTCTTTTATCAATTGCCCAATTTCATCATTTCGTTTCCAGATAATAGGTTCGTTCCGGCGTCCGATCTGTATCTCCCTTAGGTTTTTTTGTATTAAGGTAAGCGGACTGGTAATTTGGTTAGCAACAAAAATGGCAAAAAACCCTATTGCTACAAACACAAGGGCATAAACATTTACAAGGGCATTTATAAATTCACCTAATCTTTCTTCATAATCCTTTTCGTTGGTAAAATAGGGTAGTCCGAGATAGCCGACAGAATTATTCTGATCATTTCTTAAAGGGATGTAAGCGGAAATGAATTTTGAGTTACCGATCTTTTCTTCATTTACAAATTCCGACTTATGAAGCATGTGTAAAAATAAATAAGCCATAGAGCTTAATTTTGGGGCGATCAAACCATTTTCATAAATTTTTGGTTGCGAAGACAAGATGAGGTTGCCTTTCAGGTCAAAAAGATCTAAATCAGCTCCGTTTATATCAGCGAAAGTAGTAAACGCCAAATTCAGTTCATCGTTGGTTTTAAGTAGCCCATTGTTTAAAATGGTTTTTTCCAAACTGTAGGCTATTTTATTTATCCTAACAACAATTTCATTTTCCTGCTGCTCGCGATACTGGTTTTTAATATTAATATAGGTAATAACCCCGGTTATTAACAGTGTTAAAACTACTGCGGCTACCATAGATACTTGAATCCTGGTTCTGTATAATATCCTATTGGAGGTAACTAAATAGTTCCATCGAAAATTTCTTAACCTTATATCATAATTTAAAAAGCTGAACCACACCCATTTTAACAAAAAAACCAATGCAGAGAACAACAAAAGCACAAGAAATAAAAACGATACTGAAGCTAACTGGCTTACTAAACTATTTACCTGTTTACTGATGATGATAAATTTTCTTGAAGTTGATTTAAAAATAAGATGACTAAATTTTGTACCGTTAATATCATTTTCTATCACAAAAGTATAACCCCGAATTTTTCCTTTTAAATTCTTAATTTGTAAATCGTAAACAAACTTTCCATATTGATTTAGAAGCCTTCCGTAATTATAATACGCATAGGAGTATTCTTTTAATGGGATGTCATTCATGATATTGCCATCCACCAATAATGCAGGTGAAGCATCTGATAAAGCTAAATTTTTAGATTTTAGCTCTATAACCAGCATCCCTTGAGTTGTTTCGTTTTTGCCGATTGGTAGTAAAGCAAAGTAGTGCTCAAAACCGAATGTGTTGCTTACTCTATAAAAATAATTAGATATTTTAACAGCCTTAGATAATACAAATCCTTTATAACTTTCTAAAGATGACTTGGTATTTCCTTTTAATACTTTTCCCGCTTTACTAAACTCGTAGCAATTAAAATTAAATCTTGATAAATAACCTCCAAAATATTTTTTTTGTATTTGTATGTTCATGGAAGAGTGACTCAACAATGGATTTTCAAAATAATCTATTACTGCCCTGTCTTTAATGATTTGTTCTTCAACATTTTGAAAAAGTGTAACAGCGTTAGGATCCTCTTCAGACAATAGTTTATTGGCAAGTAATTTCCTTACCTCATGTTCTTTAATAAGCTCATATTCTGCAAGTTTTATAGAGGTGCCTATCGCAAAAACGAGTATAATAAATATAAAAATACCCATGTTAAAATGTTGACGTCGTTTGTAATAAGCCAGACCAGAAAAAAATAAAATAATTGCAACTAATAAAAAAGCATAGTCAAAATTACCGCCCAAAAACCTTATAACCACAACAAGAAGCAAGCATGTTAAGAATATTATCAGCCTTCTCCTTGGGGTAATATCCAGGGTTTGGGTAATGCTAAAGCCAGTTTGAATAATGAAATAAAAATTAAGTGCAAGAAAGCAAAAGATGATAAGCCCCATCCAACTTACCCAATTTAGGTTTAAAACATTGCTAACATTAAAGCTGAAACTAGAGTCTGTTACCAATCCGTAAAAAAGCTCATCTATGAAGTGAGCCGCAAAACCAACAATGAGTAACATAACTGCAAAAGCCGCATAACTGGCAAAAGGTTTCCATAAGCGATCTACAATCTGTATTTGATGTCTGTAGCTATATATGTAACCCATCAGCCAAGTTATAGCCATTACGTTGAGAAAAAAATCCCCAAGGGAAGGAAAGAAATAATTGGATGCGTAATATTTAGGTTGGAATAAACTAAGATTAAAATGCGAATCAAACCATGGATTCTCCAGATCGGCCAATCTGAAACCCAATAAAAATACACCTAGAAAAGCCATTGATAAAATAATATAACCTTTTGATGCAATCCAAACGCATATTTGATTTATTAAAAAAAGCGAACAGATTATTGAAAGGACCCACATTAAAAGCTCTAAATTCGAGTAAATGTTACTGATAGCCTGCGGTTTTAGTTTTACAGAAAACAAGTATTTACCCTCGCTGTTGCGAATGCTTACAGCCGGTTTATCATAAAATGAAGCAATATCCAAATTATTACTTGTTATCAGATCCGGATTAAATTTGTTATCAAGAAATTGATTTTGATAAGGATAGTTGGATTTGATGGGGATAAGAGCAATTACAGAAAAGTTTCCTTCAGTCTTTTTAATTGCTTCGTACAAACCGTTTTTCCAGGTTAAAAAAGTGCTGCCTTCTTTAAATGATGAATCCGAATCAAATAATATTTTGTTTCCAACCCACAATAACAGTTTTTTATTTTGATAAGTGCTGACGTAAATTTGTTTACTATTCTGAAATTCTGGTATAAATTTCTGCGCCCATGCCGCGTTTGTATGCAAGGTTTTGAGAGAATCAAATAACTGACTATTGTTAAAAAAGCTTTGAATGAACTTTTCTTTTAAATGCAGGCGGGATTGAATTTTTGCAGCGTCAAGATTTAAAATTTCTTCTTTATTAAACGTGTGGTTAATTGTATACGCAGTACAGGCAAAGGTAATTGCCAGAACAAGAAGGAGAATACGAATTTTTAAAGGTCCGGTCAAATCTTCAACATTTACATAAATTTAGTCTTAAACATGAAGAGCTCAAAAATTGAGCCCTCTATATTCGTTTTTGGATATTTTTAAGCACTGTTCGTTTCTGTTGTTCGATTTATTTTTTTAACAAGTCCCTGTAAAACGTTTCCCGGGCCAACTTCGGTAAATGATGTTGCTCCATCCTCTATCATGCGCTCTACAGTTTGTGTCCAGCGAACTGCATTGGTAAGTTGAGCAATAAGGTTGCTTTTTATACTTTCCGGATCTGTGTAAGGCCTGGCATTTATATTTTGATAAATCGCACAAATTGGTTTCCTTATTTCCGTTTTATCAATGGCTTGCCTAAGTTCTACTCTGGCTGCCTCCATCAAAGGTGAATGAAATGCTCCTCCTACATTTAACTTAATCGCTCGTTTAGCGCCAGCGTCAATCATCAGTTGGCAAGCCTTTTCAATACCAGCCACTGTACCAGAAATTACCAACTGTCCGGGGCAATTGTAATTTGCCGGAACAACTACCTCTGACATGCGCTGGCAAATATCCTCAACAGTATAATCGTCAAGGCCCAAAATAGCGGCCATAGTAGAAGGTTGAATTTCACAGGCTTTTTGCATGGCTTTTGCCCTTGCAGCTACCAGTCGCAAACCATCTTCAAACGACAGGGCACCCGCGGAAACAAGAGCAGAAAATTCTCCCAGGGAGTGACCTGCAACCATGTCCGGTTTAAAATCGTTTCCCATTTGCCTTGCTTTAATTACCGAATGTAAGAAAATGGCGGGCTGGGTTATGTTGGTTTGTTTTAAATCATCTTCTGTACCATCAAACATAAAATCAGTTATCCTAAAATCCAATAAAGTATTGGCTTGTTCAAAAAGTTCTTTGGCATTCTCAGACTGTCCGTATAAATCTTTGCCCATACCTGGAAATTGAGCACCCTGTCCGGGAAAAATAAATGCTTTCATTTTAAATGTAATTAATTATAAAGTGAAAGGTATGATTTTACAAACGGTTGTGTAAACTAAGGTTGCTAAAACAACTAACAACCAAATATTTTACAACTAACTTAAGATAGAAGAAATCAATCTTAGAAATTCTGCTCTTGTGGTATCATTAACAAATTCGCCGGTAAAGGCTGACGTTGTAGTCACAGAATTTTGTTTTTGAGTGCCACGCATAGACATACATAAATGACGGCATTCAATTACTATCGCCACCCCGGCTGGTTGTAAAGTATGGTGCAGGCAGTCGCGAATTTCATTGGTTAAACGTTCCTGAACCTGTAAACGACGGGCAAATGCATCCACAACCCTGGGGATTTTGCTTAATCCCACAATATACCCGTTTGGAATGTAAGCGATATGCGCTTTCCCAAAAAACGGCAGCATATGGTGTTCGCACATCGAATAAATTTCAATGTCTTTAACAACTACCATCTGGCTATATTCTTCTTTAAACATCGCACTTCTTAAAATCTCGGCAGGATTGAGATCATAGCCGTGTGTCAAAAATTGTAATGCTTTGGCAACTCTTTCAGGAGTTTTTAACAAACCTTCGCGAGTTGGATCTTCACCTAAATTTTTTAATATATCCGTATAATGATCAGCAATGTTCGCGATCTTATCAGGATTATACTGGTCAATCTTTAAATAACCTTCAAAATCTTCCTCAGAAAGATAATTGTGTGAATTTGTTTTCATTGAACTTATTAGAAAAGATTAACCAAAATACTCTACAAAGTTATTTTCCGTTTCATATAATTTAACAGAATGTAATTCAGCACCTTCAATTTGAATGTGCGGTTTAATTTGTTCAAATATAGCCACTGCCAAAACTTCTGTAGAGGCCATTTTATTCTTCATAAAATTTACGTCTAGATTTATATTTTTATGATCCAGGGCCTCCGTAACGTAGGTACGAATAATTGCTTTTAAAGCCTTCAAATCAATAACGAAACCAGTTTCAATGTTGATATCACCTTTTACTGTTATAAAAAGCTCGTAATTATGGCCATGCCAGTTTGGGTTTGAACACTTTCCGAAAACTTCCAGATTTTTTTCGTCGCTCCATTCAGGCCGGAATAGTTTATGCGCAGCATTAAATCTTTCTCTGCGGGTAATGTAAATCATGTATTTTAAGTTAACACCCAAAGATACTTAAAGTAGTAACATAGCCTAAAAACAGCGGAGATGATTACTTTAAAAAGATATTATATAATTATACATCAAACTTACCTTTTGGATTTTAGTTTTAAATCTTAATCATTATAGCTGTAACTTTGTTTAAAGGCATTTTTTAGCTGGTTGATTTAATCATGGCTTTTTAAATGGGTGTTAAAATTTTATTAGTTACCGCAACAAGTTCTGAAATAGAGCCATTTTCGGCTTTATTTAATAGCCAAAGTCCCACCATTAAATTTGAAGATTTTGAGATAACATCTCTTAATACCGGTGTTGGAATGGTAGCTACAGCTTTTTCGCTCGGCAATCATTTGGCTACCGCCAGGTATGATCTGGCCATAAACGCCGGTATTGCTGGAAGCTTTGATTTTAACCTCAATATTGGAGAAGTAGTTCAGGTTACTGAAGATGTTTTTGCGGAACAGGGAGCAGAAGATGGCGAAGGTTTTATTTCAATCAAAGAACTTGGCTATGGCGAAAATATTCAGTTTGCTCTTAATGTAAATGAACAAAATACGGAAATTGATTTACCACTATTGAGAAGTAACGCTTTACTGAAAATTAAAAAAGTAAAAGCTATTACGGTTAACCGCGTTCATGGCAATGAGCTTTCCATTGCAAAAACCTTGTCCAGGTTCAGCGCACAAATAGAAAGCATGGAAGGGGCCGCATTTTTTTATGCCTGTAACAAATCTAAAACGCCTTGTTTGCAAATACGCTCAATTTCAAATTATGTTGAACGTCGTAATAAAGAAAATTGGAACATCGGCCTTGCTGTAAAAAATTTGAACGATTTTTTACGTGATTTTCTGCTTACCAACAAATATGAATCTTAATCTAACAACTAACAGCAGAATAATAAAAGCTTAATGAAACTAAGCCTCGGTTTTTCTCCCTGCCCAAATGACACGTTCATTTTTGATGCAATGATCCATCAGAAGATTGATACTGAAGGTTTAGATTTTGAGGTTTTTTTTGATGATGTGGAAACTTTAAATTTAAAAGCTATAGCGCAGCAATTGGATATCACCAAGCTAAGTTTTCATGCCTACGCGTACGTTACCGATAATTATGTGCTGCTAAACTCTGGCAGCGCTCTGGGATTTGGTGTAGGACCTTTGTTGATATGCAAAGATTCTAGTTTTGCAGATTTGTCATACCTGCGAGACCATATTAAAAACGTTACCATCGGAATTCCAGGAAAATTTACGACTGCAAATTTTTTATTAAGTTTAGCTTATCCTGAAGCTTTGAATAAAAGAGAAATGGTGTTTTCTGATATTGAAAACGCCTTACTTGAAGAGCAGATAGATATTGGTTTAATAATACACGAAAACCGCTTTACATATCAGGATAAAGGCTTATATAAAATCATGGATCTTGGTCAGTTTTGGGAAGATCTAACCAGTTCACCTATCCCGCTTGGTGGTATAATGATAAAGAGAGACTTGCCAGATGCCGTTAAAACTAAGGTTAACCGGATAATTCGGCGTAGTGTTGAATTTGCTCTTGCGAATCCCAGGTCTGGAATTGATTTTATCAGTTCGCATTCTCAGGAAATGAGTGAAGAAGTAATGTATAAACACATAAACCTTTATGTAAATAAATTTTCGGTTGACCTTGGAGAAGAAGGACAAAAAGCCGTTTCCTTTCTTTTTGATAAAGCCGTTAAACTCGGTTTTATCCCTAAAGCGAAAGAAAAATTATTTTTACAAGTATTCTAATGGATCAAATTTAATTATCATGATTATTATTACCGGCGCCGCTGGATTTATTGGAAGTTGCCTGATTCAAAAATTGAATGAAGAAGGATATTTTGACCTCGTTTTAGTCGATGAATTTTCAAATTCTAATAAAAACAAAAATTTTGAAGGCAAACGATTTTCGAAGAAAGTTCCCAGGGAAGAATTTTCTGCCTGGTTACAGCAAAACCAACTTTTGGTACAGTTTGTATTTCACATCGGTGCCCGTACAGATACAACAGAATCTGACGTAGCGTTGTTTAACCATCTTAACTTAAATTACACAAAAGAAATATGGCGACTTTGTGTTGAGTTCGGGCTTCCGTTTGTTTATGCTTCATCAGCTGCAACCTATGGTTTAGGCAACCAGGGTTACGATGATAACGAAACTCTAATCCCAAATCTAAAACCATTAAATCCTTATGGGGATTCTAAAAATGAATTTGATAAATGGGCTTTATTGCAAGAGCGCAAGCCGTATTTCTGGGCTGGATTAAAATTTTTCAATGTTTATGGCCCTAACGAATATCACAAAGGCCGCATGGCTTCGGTTATTTATCACACGTTTAACCAGATAAATAAATTGGGCTCAATGAAACTTTTTCAATCTCATAAATCAGATTTTAAAGACGGTGAGCAAATGCGGGACTTTGTTTATGTAAAGGATGTAATTAATGTTCTGTTTTTCCTGATGCATCATCGTAAAAATTCTGGAATATATAATTTAGGATCCGGCAAAGCCAGAACGTTTTCTGACCTCGCAATAAATACGTTTAAAATTTTAAACAAGAAAATTCAAATTTCTTTTATTCCTACCCCGGAGGATATACGGTCAACGTACCAATACTTTACCGAAGCAAAAATGGAAAAATTACGCTCCATTGGCTACCATCATTCATTTTTTACTTTAGAGGAAGGAATTGAGGATTACGTAACCAATTATTTAATTGGCAAAAAATATTTGTAGCACTTACAAATCATCCCGTAATTTTTGAAGATGTTTCACGCTTAACCGGGAGGAAATAAAGGAAGCTAAAAAAGATACGAAAAGCACAGTTCCCAGCACATTTACAAAATCATGCCATTTTAAAGTAATTGGGTATGAGTCTGTAATCAAGTTAAAATCGCCCATTTTCACAAAGCCGTATTTTTGCTGTAAAATACAAAACAGGTACCCAAACGTAAGCCCTGCCAGACAACCAATTATGGAAATCATCATTCCTTCAGAAAAAAAAATCCCGCGTATTAATCGGCTATTTGCCCCCAGGCTACTTAAAATGGCAATGTCTTTCCGCTTATCTATTACCAACATAGTAAGAGACCCAATGATGTTGAAAATCGCTATGATTAACACAAAGGTGAGAATAAGAAAGATGGCTAGCTTTTCTGTGTAAAGAATTTTATAAAGCAATTCATTTTGCTGTCCGCGGTTTTTAACGACGAACTTTTTGCCAAGCACTTTTAATAAGTCTCCTTGAATTTTTTTTACTTCTGATCCGGCCTTGTAATTTAATTCAACATAAGAAACCGCCTTTTCTTCGTTAAGTAAACTCCTGGCGAATCGCAAGGGAACAATTACCAAATTATCAAGCTCTTGTTGAGATTGTATAATCCCCACAGGATATATGGACCTTATATTAAATTCTTCTGTAGGATTTACAGAACTTTGCGCACCTTTTTTAGGAGAATAAATATCAAGACTGTGGAGCGGATCTTTCACGTTTACCGACAAATACCGCTCAACAGCAGAACCAATAACGGCAAACTCTTCTCCCTTATCCCATAGAGTAAAACTTCCCTTTA
>JACMND010000057.1 GCA_014378705.1 Pedobacter sp.
AATTCGTTAGCACGATATCAAGAAATTGGAGGAGCTACCAGTGTGAAAGACGTAAATGGCAACTTCCTTCCTTATTATCAATTCTCGCAGGTTACTTTGTTCGAGCAGTTTGTGCCACTATTAGGAGTTGACGTTCGATTAAAAAATAACATGACCACCAATTTTGAGTACCGAAAATCTCGGGCTCTCAGCTTAAGTCTTTCGAACAGCCAGCTTGCACAACAAAAAGAAGATGCGGTAGTATTCGGACTGGGGTACAGAACTACAAAGTTCCGCTTCCCGTTCGGTTTGTTTAGTGCTTTGAAAATGAATAACGATTTGAACTTTAAAGTTGATTTCGCTTTAACAGATCGCAAAACCATTATTTACAGGGCTGATGTGGAGGATGCTGAAGTATCATCAGGAGCTAAAAACATTACTTACAGACCATCTGTTGATTATGTATTAAACCAACGGTTCAATATCCGATTGTTCTATGATGGGAATATTACGAAGCCGTATACGTCACAAACTTTCACTACCTCCTTTAGTAATTTTGGGTTTAGTTTGAGGTTTACTTTGCAATAAGTAAGTTGTATAATAAGAGGTTTATCCCACATTAAGAAGGTTAAGACTCATTTGTAAGGCGACAGCATGTGTCTCGAAGTTTAAATTCATGATGTTTTTCTATTTGTTTAAAATTTTGGCTGAAGCCTGATGGTATTTTTTTTTAGGAACCACAGGCTGAAGCCTGTGGCAATTGATAGACCGATATGGTGTAAATTAGCATCTAACTTCAGCTGAATTGCCTCCAGCTTTAGCTGGAATACAGATTGTATTTTTTTGTATCCTTAAAGACTTTATCTTATTTTTGAGCAAAATTAAATCCTATGACTTTTCCAGCAGAATTAAAATATACCAAAGACCACGAATGGGTTCGAATTGAAGGCGGCGTTGCTTATGTAGGCATAACCGAATTTGCACAGCATGAATTAGGTGATATCGTTTATGTGGATATTAACACGGTTGGCAAGGATGTAACTCAAGATGATGTTTTTGGAACTGTTGAGGCAGTAAAAACAGTTTCAGATCTTTTCATGCCTGTAACCGGTAAAATTGTAGAATTTAATAAGGGCTTGGATACCAATCCAGAGCTTATTAATTCTGACCCTTACGGAGAAGGCTGGATGGTTAAGATAGAAATGAGCGATAGTACCCAAACAAGTCAATTGCTTTCTGCTGATGATTATAGAGCTTCTATAGGGCATTAATGCTTGAAACTATAAAGTGCCAATATTTAGCCATTTTATGGGCCATTTTCGTACTCATTATGTGCGATATGCCCCTGAGCGGAACTGAGGATTTGCCTTTATTTGCAGGTTTCGACAAATTGGTGCATTTAGGGTTTTTCTTTGTATTAACGGTTTTTCTTTTTTTTGGTAAAATAAGAGAACAATTAAGTTATACCTACCGTACATTAACCATCGTGAAAATAGTACTTATTACAGCCGCACTGGCTGGTGGTATTGAGCTTTTGCAATGGAAAGTATTTACTTACAGAAGCGCTGAATGGTGGGATTTTTTTGCAGATATGTTAGGCGTTAGTATGGCCATATTTAGTTATATCTTTTTGCATAGAACACGCTTTGATGAAAAACTTATTTAAAATAGGAGCGTTGGTACTTGTGCTCAGTTTTAGTTCTTGCCGAATTTTTAAGAAGGATTGCAAGTGCCCACAT
>JACMND010000058.1 GCA_014378705.1 Pedobacter sp.
GTGTTATCAACCACATAAGAAGTCATTTGAGGATTCAGATTATTCTGCCCCATTTGCTGTTTAAAATTATTAGAATTTACCTCAACCTTTTCGTTAAATTCCTGGATAGAAATAGTCTCACCGGCAACTTCCCCAACCTGATTTTGGTTGGCTTTCCAAAACGGAGTTCCCATTGTAACAACATCTCCCAACAAAAACGCAACGATTGCAAAACCAATTGCCCCTACAATAATTGCACCGGCACGGTTACGCAAAAAACTCATTATTCCCATAACTGATTTATATTTTTATTTTCAAAAGAGGCGCAAGATACAATTTTTAAAAAAATATACTAAGGCAAAATTCTGATTATGAAATGCCTGTTTAATTACTCAATAATTAGGTTTAAGCATCAAAATCTAAGTTGAAAATTAGAACCCCTGTTTATTTGTAAGATTAAAATTACCAGTGGCCTGATCCATTTCATAGTAAGAAAAATCCTGGTTTGCCCAAAAACTTGTACCATAAAATGTATTCCCTTCCATGCTTACACTCACTACTTTACTAGATGTAAAGCGTTTTGTATTTTCATTCCAAATCAGTTCATCAGATTTAAATGTTTCGCCTTTCTTATTGTTCACTACAACATTATCCCTCAAATCTACCTGCTTTTCGTTCTCACGCCTGATCGCATAATCTGATTTAACCCTGCTGCTTTCCTGCATCGCTTTGTCGTAAAAAATAATGATTACGCCTTTCTTCATTTCGTAGTACGGCTTGTCTGTTTTAAAATGAAGAAGTTCCGGGGTAATTAATTTAGCCTGTACAACGGCAGAATCGCTGTAAATAATTTCTACGCCTGTAGATTTATCAACCGGGACGGATTTTTTTTTTGATGAGATCTCTTCAACGTCACGTAGGTTATTCTCACAAGCTGCCTGAGTGAATAAGATACAGATTAAAAATGTGTACAGCAAACAGGCCCTGAAATTCATTTGAGGTTAATCAAATTTTGGTTTTATAAACCACTTATCGTTCATGGTAAACCCAAGTGAAATGTTAACGTAACGTTCTCGGATCAAATTGTTTTTCAATGTTCCCCGTTCCCCTAACTCGGCTGCAAAGTTTACTCTGTAAAAAGTTGAACGACTTGATTTTAGAGGTAACCCAGCTCCAAGTGTAAATGCATATTGATTAATATCATTATTATTTATATTAACATAAGTTTTATCATACTTTAAACCCAGCCTATACTCAACCAGTTTAAAATAGCTGCTCACCGCCGTTGGATCAATAATAAACTGCCCGCCAACTGCAACTCCATAGGTGTCGTTTAGCCCACGATTAATTTCTCCCGAACGGAAATCTGACCATTTTGCATAAGAAAAATCTGCGCCTACTAACCAATAGTTTGTTTTTTGAATACCGAAACCTACGGTATGAGATAAAGGAAGATTTAATTTTCTATTTTCGTTCTCCGCAAAAAACGTAGTATCAATAGCTGATGATTCGATACCCGTTCCAAAATTCTTAAGGTATCGGGTGGATAAAGTGGAGCTTTTCGAATTTAAATTATTGCCCGCATTACCGGCATATCCTAAAACAAGACTGGTCGTTTTTGATAATGCGGTTTCATATTGAATTCCGTAATCAAAACTTAACCCACTGATGTTATTACCTACCTGTGTACGAGAATTTAGAGCTGCCAAATCCTCCGGAAACTCTGTCGACCGGTTTTCCTTTATGTTTCCGAAGATATAACCTGCATTAAAACCAACATTCAAATTTTTGCCAATACCAAAACCATATCCGATGTAAGTTTTAGACAGACCTCCGTCGCCGCTATAAATAAAATTAACATTTGACCCGCCAATTTTGCTAATATTTTTATACTGATAACCAGTTTGGCTGTAAGGGAGAATTCCAAAGCTGATTGCGGATTTTGCATTGACAGGAATTCCGAATGTTATATGGCTCAAAAGGGCATTAAAGCTATTTTCAGAAATACCGGTTTTACTAAGCTTCCTTAAATCGGTGTTCGCCCCAATATCAAATGTAGTCAGGCGGATAGCAGAATAAGAAGCCGGATTAGCAAGATTAATGTTACTGTAAGGGCCCGGTTTACGAAATCCCATACTTAAGCCGCCAATGGCTTTGTTTTGTGGAAGGAGCATCGCTTTCAGATCGCCAAGACCAAATTGAGAATATGGAGAACTGGAAGTGTTTTGTGCGCTTACAGAAATAGTTGAACACAGAACAATAACAAATAATATATTTTTAAAAATTTTAATCATTATACTGGTAAATAACTTCGTTTAAGCCGATTAGAACCAAATTTGGCTCCATTTTGAAAGTGTGGGCAAAGATGCTACTTTTCAACCGGGTATCAAAAAATTTTGCATCACCGCCACAAAGGAGGATTTTTAGATCATTATACCGTGATTGGTAAGTTTTTATAAAACCATCAACTTCAAAACAAGCTCCGTTCTGCACCCCTGATAAAATAGATGAAATAGTATCTGTTCCCTGCCATAAAGAAAAATCATTATCTGTGTTTACTAAAGGCAAACGCCCCGTTAAGGTATGCATTGCATGAAATCTCATATTCAATCCCGGAGAAATGCTTCCGCCGCTAAACACTTTTGAAGAACTTACCACATCATAAGTAATGCATGTACCTGCATCTATAACCAAACAATTTTGATTGGGGTAAATTTTACTTGCGGCAATTATTGCAGCCAGGCGGTCTAATCCTAAAGTTTGAGGAGTCGTGTAAGTTAAATTAACAAGATTTTGGTGTGATGCGGAAAACCGGATATAGTTGGAGCGATTTATTAAGACCTCCTCAAGCATGGATGCTTCAGAGCTGACTGAACTCACAATGCTGTTCTTAATTTTAAACTTAGTAAAGACCTCTTCAATGTCTTCTATTTTGAGAATGTTTAAAGTCTGCGAATAAATTAATTCATGGTCTATAAATACGGCGATCTTAGTTCTTGAGTTGCCTACATCAATAACCAGATTTGCCATCAGGCATTAACGGTTTTTAAAATTGAATCAAAAATTCCCAAACCATCTTCATTACCTAATAGGGTATCCGCAGCTCGTTCTGGATGCGGCATCATACCAAACACATTCCTGTTTTTGCTGCATATCCCGGCAATGTTTACAAGCGAACCATTTATATTCGAATCATGGGTAATATTTCCTCTTTCATCACAGTATCTAAATAATATTTGATCATTATCCTGCAATGCTTTTAAGGTTGACTGATCCGCAAAGAAATTTCCTTCACCATGCGCAATTGGAATCTTTAATGGCATTTCAAGATTCAATGCAGATGTAATTAACGAGTTATTGGTTTCAGTTTTAAGGTAAACATTATGGCAGATAAATTTTCTATTGCTATTGTGAAGCAATGCCCCGGGAAGCAAACCGGCTTCTGTTAAAATCTGAAAGCCGTTACAAATACCCAGAACATAACCGCCTTTATTTGCAAATTGAATTACTTCCTGCATGATCGGAGAAAAACGGGCGATAGCTCCTGATCTTAGATAATCCCCGAATGAAAACCCACCCGGCAGAACAACAAAATCTACACCCTGCAAATCATGGTCCTTGTGCCAGAGTCGAATTACTTTTTGACCCATAATTTGTTCCAGAACATAAATAACATCTTTATCACAATTAGATCCCGGAAAGATTACAACTCCAAACTTCATGCAACAAAGCTATTCAAATTTTAAGATTGAGGAAGTGCATGAATGTTAAAAAAGGTTAAGGGAAAGGGACAAATGTATTTAGTAACAAACTATGCAAATGACTTTTAATTAAAAAACAGATGGGCATATGTTATTAATTAAAAAATCTGAAAATATATGATAAACCCAATAAGCATAAGGTAAAGGCTTTCATAAATCCATCGCTTATTGCCGGCTTGTACAAAGTAATAGGCCATTATCACCGCTGCGGGGGGAACACAAAGTATAAAATGATACAAGCTAAAATCGGGTTTCAGATAAAAAGAAACCAATCCTAAAATCATCATGACAAACAGGAGCTGATATGACTTGCGTATTTGTACAAAGCTTCTGAAAAAATTACTTCTTAACTGGTATATTCCCAGAAAAAGAATAATTAAAATTGGGATTAACACCAAGTAATCATACCAGTTTATTTTAAAATTAACAGGAAACCTCGTAGAAAGTGGAAGCCAGATCGTATAAAACTGATCTAATGAACTGTTCCAATAATAATAGACTGCCAGGAAGAAAAATATAGTTATAAAACCAATAACGCCCACAAGCCATTCCCGCCAGTTAAAAGGGCGAAAAATAAGTAGACTGAACCATAATAATGGCATCATGGCGATAAATGGAAAATAGATCAGCGTTCCAACGGCCACTGTCATTCCCAGATCAAACATCACAGAACGTACATCATTCCGACCGTAAATACTCAGGAATCTTCCGATCATCAGCAAGATTAAAAAATTGCATATTAAAGTAGGGCTCAGCAATACAAATGGGGTAAACAGGCTTGAAACAGTAACGTACATTAACGCCGGAACGAAAGTAGGCTTGCCTGCCAAATTGTAATCATTCACAATTTTGTTAAATATTAAGGCCTGAATCAGTGTAAGCAACATGGCAATACTGAGGTTGCTGAACGGAGAGAAAGCGTTTTCAAGTGGAATAATAATCAGAAACCTGGCAAAGGGTTCAATAAAATCGAAATTCAGTTTATCAGGAAGTTGCACGACCAACCCTAATCTTAGGATTATTGCTACCCCGATTAATAACAGAATATTTAACGGATTAAGGCTTTTAAACTGGTTGATCATGCTTTTAACAAGAGACGTTGCTTTTAAGCAGTAATATTAAGATAAAAGGCCGGATGATAAAAATGGACGTGACAGGCTGTGTTCCTGAACCAGCCTGTTGATAATTGCTTCTGTTTGATTGCTGAAATTGGTTGAAACGTTTAAAGGCTGCTCTATCCATTGTCTTACCGCAGCAGCAAATCCTTGGTTCAAACAGTAAATTACCGGAACACCCATTTGTTTGGCTGCTTCCGCATTACACTGTTGTTCAAACTGATTTTTCATCGGAATCATCATTACTTTTTTCCCGAGAAACAACGCTTCCGCTGGGCCTTCAAATCCACCTCCTGTAAGTAAGCCAAGGCAGTTCACAACGCTCTTGTTATATTCAGAATTGGCTATGGGGTTTACCAACACATTCTTTTCGCGATAGCTTATTTTACAATGTTTAGAAAAAACTTCCCACCTGATATCAGGCAACTGATGTAAGAATGGAAGTAAAATGCGGTCATCAAAAGAGGGTAAATAAACCGTGATGTGGCCCTTATCTCCTATTTCAAGGTTTCGTATTTCACTTCTGATAACCGGAGTGTTAATAAAAACGTCATAAGGTTTAAAGTGAAAACCTATGTGGTGCGTAGTTGGTGCGTAATATTTAAAGATCATTTCTGCCCAGTTATACGTTCCTGAAGCTCTGGGTGTCTTATCAGATATAAACGAAGCCTGGTGACTTAGCGAAACACTTGGTATTCCCTTTAATTTACAAGCCCAGGCCGTTACTGGTTCAAAATCATTTACAATTAAATTGTACTGATTAAGCGGAAGCGAAACGATGTCTTTTCGTAATTTAAAAAGATTGATATTTCGGTACGTTTGCCAGTGATTTACTCCTCCGCTTTTTCCAAAAATAAAACTAAAACCGTGAAACTGATAAGATAGTGCCTGATCTAATGATACATCGGCCTGGGTCCCGCTTATCAGTAAATCAACTTTACCATGTTGTTGCAATAAGGGAACAATTTCGCGTGCCCGGCTAATGTGACCGTTTCCTGTACCCTGTATGGCAAATAATATTTTCATTTTTTAAAGTTTGTTGGCAGGTTATTAGTCGTATAAGCTTTTAAATCGAGATTTACTTATTTTGTTGCTGGTCTTAACATTTTTGTAATGCGGGTAAGTTGTCTTTCGTGATGCAGAGTATGTACTTCAATAAACCTGAACCATTGTGCCGCGTTTAACAAACCAAGCCGGGGGTGTTTAACCTTTTGGTTAAAAGAAGCATTTTTTATTTGGGGGGCTATAACCTGCAGACGAGTGTTGAGCTTGCTGATCAGAACTTTAGCTTCTTCTTTTGAAATTTTTTTTACCATAGCCGCGATATCTGCCGGAGCCTTAATTTTAACCGGCGGAAAACGTCCCAATAATAAAATCAGGCCCGCAAGCCAATAAATGCGGTCTGAATTTATTTGACCAGTACCGTAAATACATTTTTCAACGGCTATTGATGAAGCCAGGTTTACCTGGAATACGTGCGAAAAAACTTCAGAATAAGACCATATTCCCTCTTTCGGACTGATCAAAAAGTCTTCATCATTTATACCATCCAGAAAACGGCTATACTTCTCAACAGATTGAACCAAAGATTTATATTGGGACGAGTAACTCATAGTAAGTTCATTAATTCCTTGAGTTCTACGATTTCGTGTTCTACATCGTCTGGTTTTTGTTTCCTTTCGGGATTAAAATAAATGGCTTTCATGCCAAACGCCTGCGCTCCTCTCACATCAGCTTCAATGCTGTCACCAATCATAATGCTTTCAGATTTTTTTCCGCCCGCACCTCTTAAAGCAAATTCAAAAATAGCTTTATCAGGTTTATTGCATCCCACACATTCAGAAATAACTATAGTTTTAAAATAATTTCCAATACCGGTTTTTTCAATCTTCATTTCTGTCGATTCTTTAAAACCGTTAGAAATTAAATGTAATTGATATTTGGCCGATAAGTAGGCTAACGTTTCATATGCCTCCGGAAAGAGATTGGTTTTTGTTGGGCAAATATTTACATAATCATCTTCAAAGTTTGCCGGGATCAGTTCAGGAGATAGTCCCAGATCTATAAAAGTTTTAGAAAAGCGGGTATCCCGTAAAACCTGCTTGCTGATTTTTCCTAAATGATAGTCAGCCCACAAAGCATGATTATTACGTGTATAAACTTCAATGAATGCATCTGCTGACATTAGCCCTATTTGCTTTAAGGAATAAGTATGATACAACTCGTTTAAGGTTTCTTCTGCGTTCCGGTCAAAATCCCAAATGGTATGGTCAAGGTCGAAAAAAATGTGTTTAACGTTTATGTGCATCTTGAATGTGCAAATTAGATGATGTGCAAATACCCAAAAATAGATAAAGGTTCGGATGTAAACTATGCAAATATGCAAACTTAAAATAGTTTGATAGTTAGGTTATTTGCATATCTGCACATTTACTCATTTGCATATTCATCCCATTTAACTTACTCTTTCACACCATAAGCCAGATCACCGGCATCACCCAATCCCGGAACTATATAGGCTTTGGTAGTCATTTCTTCATCTATCGCACCAATCCAGAAATTAGCTTTTGGCAAATTAGCTTTTACATGTGCCAGGCCTTCGGTACTTGCGATAACAGTAACAATATGCAGCTCTTTTATCTGGTACTGTCGCAATAATTCTTTGCAGCAAAGTACCATGCTCATACCGGTTGCTAGCATCGGGTCAGCCACTATTACCACTTTATTGTGTAAAGAAGGAGTTGACACATATTCCATTTCTATGATGAAGTTTCCGGCTTTGGTGGTTTTGCGGTAAGCAGAAATAAAAGCTGAATCAGCACGGTCGAAATAATTTAGAAGACCTTGGTGCAAAGGAATCCCGGCACGCAAAATAGTTGCCAGCACCGGCATTTCATTTAAAACTGGAATGGAAGCTGTACCTAAAGATGTTTCAAACTCAGTAGCCTCGTAAAGCATGTGTTTACTTATCTCATAAGCGAAAATCTCACCCAGCCTTTCCATATTTCTGCGGAAGCGCATGGAGTCCTGCTGTAACTGGGCATCCCTGAGTTCAGCTATAAAATGATTGCCTATTGAATTATAATCACTTAAAAGAAAATCCATAATCGTAAAATGAGATGAAACGGCTTGTTAGAAAACATGATTGGCAGGGTTTATCGGGTTCAGTCTTACATAAACGTTAATTTATCTGGTTTGTGTCATAAAAACCTTCACAACGGTGTTTTAGATTTGATTGATAAACCAAAATTTAATTTTTTGCGTAACTAAATCGAACTTACAAGGTATGTTCAACTAATAGGGTTTGATTCGGGGGAGTTGCTTCATAGCAACTCCTTTGTTATTTAAATATAAATTCAAATTAGCGAATACTTTTTAACCTGAATCCTACTTTCATATCTTTGTTAATCCATGGAATTTAAGCTTACTTCTGAATATCAAGCAGCCGGCGACCAGCCGGAAGCTATCCGCCAATTGGTTGAAGGCGTTAACAATCAGGATCACTACCAGACTTTATTGGGCGTAACCGGTTCCGGAAAAACATTTACAATCGCCAATGTTATCCAACAAACCCAAAAACCAACATTGGTTTTAAGCCATAATAAAACATTGGCAGCGCAGCTCTACGGGGAGTTTAAACAATTCTTTCCAGACAATGCGGTTAACTATTTTGTTTCCTATTATGATTATTACCAACCTGAGGCTTATATAGCCACTACCAACACCTATATAGAAAAAGATCTTCAGATTAACGAAGAGATTGAAAAACTTCGCTTACGCACAACTTCATCACTTATGTCGGGCCGCCGGGATGTAATTGTAGTTTCTTCCATTTCCTGCATTTACGGTATGGGTAACCCAGAAGACTTTTCAAACTCGGTTTTTCGTTTTTCTGTAGGAACCAGGATAAGCAGAAATTCATTTTTGCACCGTTTGGTAGAGATCCTGTATTCAAGGACGGTAACGGATTTTAAAAGAGGAACATTTAGGGTTAAAGGGGATACGGTAGATATTTATCCGGCCTATATGGATTTCGCTTACCGGGTTTCTTTTTTTGGGGATGACATCGAAGAGTTAACAGCCATAGATCCGGCTTCGGGAAAAACCATTGAGAAAATGACCGATCTGGCTATTTTCCCGGCCAACTTATTTGTAACTCCCAAAGATCGTTTTACACAATCTATATGGTCAATTCAAGAGGAACTTGAATCGCGTAAGCAACAATTTATAGATGAAAAGCGCTTTTTGGAAGCCAAAAGGTTAGAAGAAAGGGTTAATTACGATTTGGAAATGATTCGTGAACTAGGGTATTGCAGTGGAATTGAAAACTACTCACGCTTCTTTGACGGACGTTTACCGGGTATGCGGCCTTTCTGTTTGCTTGATTATTTTCCGGATGATTACTTAATGGTTATCGACGAAAGTCACGTTACAGTTCCACAGATTAGGGCCATGTATGGCGGCGACCGATCACGCAAACTAGCCTTGGTTGAATATGGATTTCGTTTGCCGGCAGCTCTGGATAACCGGCCCTTAAATTTTAATGAATTTGAAAATCTGGCACCTCAAACTATTTATGTAAGCGCAACCCCAAGTGATTATGAACTTCAAAAAACAGAAGGAATTTATGTGGAGCAGGTAATTCGTCCTACAGGATTATTGGATCCCACTATAGAAATTCGGCCGGTGGGAAACCAGGTTGATGATTTGCTGGATGAAATTGATAAAACGGTTAAATTAGGTGACCGCATCCTGGTAACCACCCTTACCAAACGGATGTCGGAAGAATTAACCAAATACATGACCAGGCTTGGTATTAAAGTGCGTTACATCCACTCAGAAGTTAAAACATTAGAGCGGGTGGAAATATTACGCGGTTTAAGGCTTGGGGAGTTTGATGTTTTAATTGGTATAAATTTGCTGCGTGAGGGTTTGGATTTGCCGGAGGTTTCGCTTGTTGCGATTTTAGATGCGGATAAAGAAGGGTTTTTACGTTCAGAGAAATCATTGATTCAAACCATTGGCCGGGCTGCAAGAAATGACCGGGGGCGTGTAATTATGTATGCCGATACCATTACACAAAGTATGCGTGTAACCATTGATGAAACAAACCGGCGGCGTGATAAACAAACCGCTTATAATTTGGAACATGGCATGATTCCAAAAACGATCGGCAAATCTAGAGAAGCCATTATTGAACAAACATCGGTTATGGATTTTAAGGGCGGCGTTCAGAAAATTTACGTTGAAAAGGAAATGATTGATAGTTTGGCCGCTGATCCCATCGTTCAATACATGACCAAGCCTGAACTACAAAAATCCATTGAAAAAACCAAAAAGGAAATGGTTACAGCGGCAAAAGAAATGGATTTTTTACAAGCAGCCAAATTAAGGGACGAAATGTTTGCTTTGGAAAAAGTGATGACAGACCGATTTAACTAATGTTTGTGAAAAATTTTAGTAAAGATATCCATGAACGGACAGAACAGAAAAGACGTATATAAAGGATTGGAAGTTGAAATAATTCTTAAAAAGGACCAGCGTAGCGGCTTAAAAACTTTCGGAATTGTTAGTGAGATATTAACCAGTTCGGCTTTTCATTCCCGTGGGATAAAAGTTAGACTGGAAGACGGACAGGTTGGAAGAGTTGTTAAATTAATGAATGAAAGTTGACTTTTTCAAAACGTCATTACAGGATCATAAACTATATACGTGATCGTTGCTGAAACATATCCATAATTTTAACGTCTATATTTGTACAGCTTTTAAAACTATGACACTACTTAAAATTTTATTCATAATTATTAGTGTATTGTGGCTCCTTAAAACAGTAGCCCGATTATTATTACCTGTTTTGTTTCAAAAATTAGTAAACAAAGCACAAAATCATGCCGCACAACAATACCAGAGTCAATCCCGCCCAGACGGAAAGATTAAAGTGGATTTTATCCCACCAAGATCAAATGATGAAAAGCTGGATAAAGTTGGAGATTTTGTTGATTACGAAGAAGTGAAATAACTTCTAAATTTTAAATTTTTTAGTTAAAAAATCGGCCAGGTCAGTTTTACATTTTTTAAATCAAGCCTACGGTCTGTATTTTTCTTTATTTTCCTTTAACTTTAATAACCTCACCTAACTTTATAGGTTTTTTCTATTTTTGGCGTTCAATTAATTGATTCAGAATGAATAATTGGTTAAAACGCAACGGCATTCACCTGGCCATTACCGGAATTTTCATCGCTTTAAGTTTTATATATTTTAGCCCGGTATTAAAAGGATTGGCCTTACCACAGTATGATGTTTTGCAAGCACAGGCTATGCAGAAAGAGATTATGAAGGTAAAAGCCGAAACCGGCACTGCCCCTTTATGGACAAACGCCATGTTTGGCGGAATGCCGGCTTATCAGATTTGGGCTCAGTATCCGGGAAATATCACTACATACATCATCTCGTTTTTTAAAACCGTATTTCCCAATCCGGTTGATACCGTATTGTTATACCTTTTAGGTGCTTACCTTCTTTTTAGTGTGTTGCGTATAAAGCCATGGCTCGCTGCTGCCGGTGCTATTGCCTTCGCTTTTTCATCTTATAACTTTATTATTATCGAAGCGGGGCACAGCAATAAAGCCATGGCAATTGCTTTTTTCGCTCCAATTCTGGCAGGAATTATATTGACTTTCAGAGGTAAATATCTAATGGGTGCGGTTTTAACAGCCTTATTCCTCGCTATTGAGATCCGTGCCAATCACATTCAAATGACGTACTACCTTTTTATCGCCCTCCTTATTTTTATTGGGATAGAATTGTTTCACGCCATCCGATCAAAAACCCTAACAGAATTTGGAAAAGCATTTGGATATCTTTCTGTAGCAGCTATTTTAGCGATGGCAGTTAATGCCGGAAATTTATGGACTACCTACGAATACGGGCAAGAATCTATCCGTGGAAAATCCAACTTAACAACCGATGCTGCACAACCAAACAACGGTTTAGATCGGGATTACGCTTATCAATGGAGCCAGGGAATCGGCGAAAGCTTTACTTTTTTAGTGCCTAACGCTTACGGCGGCGCCTCTACTCCTCAGCTTGACGAAAATTCTGAAGTTGCCAAAACTCTTTCTGCACGTGGGGTACCTACAGCGCAGGCGGTTGGTTTTGCCAAACAACTGCCAACTTACTGGGGCGAAAAATCAATTACTTCCGGTCCCTGGTACTTTGGTGCAATTATTTGCTTTCTCTTTATTCTGGGATTATTCATCGTTAATAACCGGATAAAATGGTGGATTTTGTCGGCTACCCTTTTGAGCATGTTCCTATCGTTCGGTAAGCATTTACCCTTTATTTCTGATCTGTTTTTTAATTATTTTCCCTTATACAATAAATTCAGAGCCGTTGAATCTACATTGGTAATCGCAGGTTTCCTGGTTCCTGTTCTGGCTATACTGGCTGTGAAAGAAGTTACATCCCACATAAAATCTCCTGCTAAAATCCAAAAGAAATTTCTCTATTCCCTTTATATCTCAGTTGGAATTCTACTTGTTTTAATTCTAATTCCAAACGTGCTATTTGATTTTAAACCCGCTAACCACGAAGAATTTTTAAAGCAGATGATGCAGGTAACCGAAGGCGATCGTAGTTTTGCCGATGCGATCGGAAATGCGCTGATTCAGGACCGGATTAGCCTTGCTCGTACAGACGCGATAAGATCATTGCTATTTATTTTAGTGGGAGCCGGTTTAATATGGGCGCTCATTAAACAAAAAATTAAAGCAGAATTCGCTTCCATTTTACTTGCTTTAGCAATTTTAGTGGATATGTGGGGTGTTGACCGCCGTTATTTGAACAATGAGAAGTTTGTGGAAAAGAGTGTCATGGAACAACAGTTTCAAGCACGGGAAGTTGATCAAATAATTTTGAGAGACCCTGACCCCAATTACCGGGTTCTGGATCTGACCATTCCAACTTTTTCAAGTGCCAACGCCACCTTTTTCCATAAAACAATCGGCGGTTATCACGCTGCAAAATTAAAGCGGTTTCAGGAGGTGTTAGATAAGCAATTTAACAACTCGATAAACGAAGATGTGCTGGACATGCTCAACACAAAATATACGATTTCTGCAGATCAAAATGGGCAATCGCAACGGATGCAGGCCAGAAGTACCGCAGCTGGAAATGCTTGGTTTGTTCCACAGGTTACTTTTGTTAAAGACGCGGACCAGGAGATGGAAGCGATAAGCAGTTTTGATCCTAAAAAAGAGGCGTTCGTGAATAACGTGTTTAAACCGCTAATTGAGGAAAAGAAACTTGGGCCCATTAACAATGCTTCAATTAAATTAATCAACTACAAACCGGATTTTCTTGTTTATGAGTATAGCGCACCAACAGATGCGATTGCAGTATTTTCAGAGATTTGGTATGATAAAGGGTGGAATATGTATGTAGACGGTGAAAAAAAACCATATTTCAGGGCCGACTATATTTTACGGGCTGCCCAGCTTCCCGGAGGAAATCATAAAGTGGAGTTTAAGTTTGAACCAAAATCTTACTATACAGGCGAAATAATATCCATGATTGCTTCCATCCTGCTGGTATTAAGTTTAGCTTTCGCGATATATATGGAATGGAAAAATTCAAAAAAATTAAAGATAGCTTGATAGATATATATTAGTCGTTGGTGCGGCGGTGCCGTATATAATAGATGCCTAATTTTAAAGCTATTACAACGTGGTTGATCAGGTTTGGAATTAAACCGTAGTGTTTGTTAAATATTCTGAACCTTTCGATCAGGCTTTGACGGTGCTTCGCCTTGGAAATGCCGCCAACCATATATTTAGCAACGTACATCTTGGTATTTACAATTCTCCGGGCTTTTCTGGCGGCTTCAATAATCCAGTCTATATCAGCGCTTAGTCTAAAACCCGTATCAAATGGAACCGTAATTGATCGCCGGATGTAAATGGACTGATGACTTACATTCATCCCATACTGAAAACTACGCCAGTTAAATCTTTGTGGTGCAGAATGTCTCCTTTTACCCAGGCTTTTCCATTGTTGATCGAACATTTCTGTTTCTCCATAATAAATATCGGCCTCAGCCTTGTTTGAGAAAATTTTTTCAACCGTATCCAAACTGTGAATTTCATCACCAGAATTCATAAACAAAACATAATCGCCACTTGCTATCGCGAGGCCTCTGTTCATCGCAAAATAAATGCCTTTATCCTTTTCTGTAACCAGGTGACTTAGTTGTTGTTTGTAATTTTCTATAATCTGCAAAGTCCCGTCGGTTGATCCGCCATCAATAATGATGTATTCGATATTTAAATAAGTCTGGCTTAACACAGAAAGCATGGTTCGTTTTATATCCCGGACATTGTTGTAAACAACGGTTATAACGCTTAGCTTAGGCTGATACATCCTTAAAAATTAAAGATTTATATAATTCAATATGCCTGGAGGCGATAACGGCGGGAGAAAATAAATTTTCTACAGTTTGTCTTGCCTGGTCATTTAAATATTGTCTTTCGGGATGATCAAATACCCATTTAATTCCCCGGGCCAGATCTTCAAATGATTTGTAATCGGCCAAATAACCGTTTTCCTTGTGTTTTACCATATCAGGAATGCCGCCGGTTTTAAACGCAACTACAGGGGTTCCGCATGCAAGGCTTTCCATAACGGTATAAGGCAGGTTGTCTTCCAGAGAGGGTGCTAAAAAAACATCTGCGGCACTATAACATTTAGCAAGTTCTTCTTCACTTTCAATTTTGCCTAGAAATGTAACTTTAACAGGAAAATCCGGAAGATTTTTTTGGTTGCGATTACCAAATACCAACAATTCAATCTGTTCCGCTGCAATTTCTTTAATAATTATTTCAAGAGCTTTAATTAGATAAGATGTTCCCTTATGACGGTCGTTTCTGGAGGGCATAAAACCGCTTAACATCACGAATGTTTTGTTGTTAATATGAATTTGCTTTTTTGACTCCTGTTTACTTAAAGGTTTAAAAACTTCGGTGTTTAATGTGTTGTGAATTACATGAATATTTCTATTTGAAAGCAATTTGCTTTGTTTAACAGAATCAGCCATCCACTTACTTGGTGCGATAACGTGAAATTTCATGTCACTATACGCCTTCGCTTTGCGTTTCCAAATGCGGTGAGACCAATCATTGGGATATGGGCTTTTCAACAGTGGGCAATTTCCGCATTCCCTCTTAAAATGATCGCAAGAATACCTTACATGGCAACCCCCGGTAAATGCATTGCTGTCATGAAATGTCCAAACTATGGGTTTGCCTAGTTTTCCAAGTTTGGCCAGATCTGCGGGCCGCATAAATGCATGATTGATCCAATGAAGATGAAGGATGTCGGCCTGAATGACTGAAGGATGAGCGGAAATATCTTTCCCAAATAAAGAAAATGAAAAAGGCGTTTTTAGAGGTTTTAGATTTAATTTTGAGATAATTCTTTCCAAAACTATCGCTGCTGCTGTAAAACCGTGGTTAATTATGCCTGACGAGAAGGTTTTAACTTTGCTGTTATGAGGTGAAAAGTTAACCCATAATTCGGAATCTATTCCCTGATTTTGCAAGGCCAGGTTAATGCGGCTTGCTGCTTTTCCGGCACCGCCATTATCTTTATAAGAGTTAAGATGTAAAATTTTCAACTGTGCTAAAATACATAATTTTAAAATTTATAGGCAGTATCAGGCTTAGTTTTCAAACCCATTAGCTTAATGCAATCCTTTCTTTACTTTTGAACTTATGCCTAATCTGTTAACTGACCGAACTTTCTGGATACGCTATTGGGAATCAAAAC
>JACMND010000059.1 GCA_014378705.1 Pedobacter sp.
ATTATGTGAATTAATGAATGGATTGAGGTGTGATGAGGCAGGAAGTAGCAACTATGACGAGTGAGTTGCAAAAACAGAAGCTATGACAAAACCAAAGCCCTTTAGGGTTGAATTATAGTGAGGTATGAACTGTAATGAAATTTTGGCGTAGCTTATGTTTGCAACGAAAGAGGAATGCCTTATAACCGGGTCCGGTGGGCAAAAGCGTGGGGAAGAGCAAGGGTAAGGCGATTGAAATGGGTCTGTGTGGTTTCAAATTGACTTACTTTTGCTGTGGGTTACCGTAAGCTGGTTAATGTGTGTCGGGAATTTTGTGTTGGGAAATTAACCTGCTGGAGGTAATGGGGATAATTTTGATTTTATTGGTTAATGACTTTAAAACGATGTAAAGCTATTGACCAATTTTAAGAAATTAACAAAAATGAACGAATACGAATAAAAGTGAATGAATATGTAGATAAAATAACTATCTGATATTTATTTATTTACGATTATTAAAAGCAAATTCTATCAACAAGCTATTAACATTTTACTCATTATTTAACATCATTTTGTTGATAGAATATTTTGTCCACCTTTTATCCCCATCTCTGATTAATTTTTCTGTCTCGACAAATCTATCCAATTCTGTTTTTAGCTTACGTTTAGGAATTTCCATTCCAATTCTAGTATGTATATTGATAGCCAATTCCATCAATACCGTAGGTTTTTGCTAAAGCCCAATAAGCCAAGCGATGTGCCGGAGTTGTTTTATCCATAAAATGAATATCCCGTTCCATCCCAACATCTAATAAACAAGCCATAGCACCTTTAGGAATAACATCAGACAATTCTTTGAACTTAGTTCGAAATATTAAAAAATCGATCCGATAGTCATATTTGATGCTTTATTCTTGATGAAAATCAAAAACAGCTCAAAACTAAATATCCACCACTTTCCTTTAAATTGTATATACTTAAACCTTGATGTTATTCAGGTAAGAGCTGATAAGTTTCACCCTTCTCAGTCATAAAATCAATAGTGTAATACTTATCTCCGTTAACTCCAACGCTGTTTGTTGTTGAGCGAAGCTTATCATTTAGTTTAGATGGGTTGATAAAATCAAACAACGGATTTGGGTTTTTCCCTGTTGCAACCATCGCTTTTACTCCTTTAACTTTTATCGGAATGGCACTGCGCACCCTGCAGTTTCCTCCTTCATTAGAAACAATTGTTGCTTTTATCAGCTTCTGATTATCCCAACTCATGCTTACTTCAAAACTTCCACGGGCTTTCAAACCACTTACCTTTCCTTTTGACCACAATGATGGTAAGGCAGGCAAAAGTTGTATAAAACCCGCATGGCTTTGTAAAAGCATTTCCGCTACCCCAGCAGTATAGCCAAAGTTTCCATCAATCTGGAAAGGGGGATGTGCATCGAGCAAATTCATATATAAGCCTCCACTAAACGTCTTTTCAGCACCATTTGCACCGTTAAGGCCTTTGAAACCAACCGGCGTAAACAGATCTTCAATAATTTTATAAGCATGATTACCATTTGACAAACGGGCCCATACGTTAATTTTCCAGCCCATGGACCAGCCCGTAGATTCGTCACCACGCATCTCCATGGTCTTTTTTGCCGCTCTAAAAAAATCCGGTGTACTTTCTGCGGTGATTTGGTTTCCGGGATACAGCCCGTAAAGATGGGAAATATGTCTATGATCCGGTTCCGTGTCTTCGTAATCGTATTGCCATTCCTGTAGCTGTCCTTTGCTTCCAATTTTAAAGGGTAGCAGTGCTGCAAGCCGGTCTTTTAAATCGGCTTGCAGTTTAGTATCAAGCCTTAAAATATCGGATGCTTTCACAGTACGGTTAAAAAGTTCTCTGATGATGGTCATATCCATGGTGGAACCCATACTTACAGAACCTTTCTCATGATTTTCTGTATAAAAATCGTTCTCTGGCGAAGTACTTACTGGTGTTACCCATTGGTCGTTTTCATTTTTTACCAGCCAACTCAAATAAAATTCTGCAGCTCCCTTCATTATCGGATAGGCCTCGTTCTTTAAGAACTGCTTGTCACCAGTGAAAAGATAATGCTCCCATAAATGGCTGCTTAGCCAACCACCAGATATCAGCCAAAACGCGGCTTTTGGATCTCGATCATTGGGGAAAGTTTCACGCCATATAGAAACGTTATGATGAGCAACCCAACCGCTATCTATGCCGTACATCTTTTTTGCGGTTTCCTTGCCATTGATAGAAATCTCTTTTATCATCTGAAAGAAAGGCGGTGTACATTCTGTAAGATTTGTTATCTCTGCTGGCCAGTAATTCATCTCGGCATTGATATTTAGCGTATATCCACTGTTCCACGGAGGTAAAACCAGATCGTTCCACATTCCCTGCAGGTTTAGTGGTTGCCCGCCTTTACGGGAGCCAGAAATCATCAAATACCTTCCGTACTGAAACAAAAGTGTGGCAAAAGCATTGTCATGAGTGCTCCTGAACTGTATAATTCTTTGGTCTGTTGGAAGCTTGCTCTTACCGGCAGCATTTCCCATATCCAGTTTTACCCTGTCAAATAAATTTCTGTAATCTGCCACATGTGCAGCAAGTAATTTATTGTAAGTTTTACTTTCAATCGCTTTTAAAACCGCAGAATTTTTTATTGCGGGGTTTATTCCTTCTTTGCTCGGGCTTTTATCAAAACCGTTATAGCTTGTAGCTGCCGCCAGAATTAAGACTACTTCCTGCGCATCTTTTACGGTTAAACCTGTATTTTTTACAGTTACGGTTCCTTTTTTTGTGATGGCTTTTAACCGGCTCTCGAAAAACATACCCAAACCGCCAATCTCATCACCGTAAAGAACCTGTTTTCCCATTTTTATTTGGCCGTATTCATTAAATAACTCCGGATGCTTACGCTCATCTCCAAAAGATTCAATCTCTTTTAAAGTTCTTCTTTCTGCATACCCTGGCGCCTGGCCAAATAATTTGATGGTATTGCCGTTTACCCTACTTTGGTTTACTGTTGGATGTACCGACGAAAAATTAGCCTTAAAGTTTAAGGCGCCAGGTTTACTGGCGGTTAGTTTAATAATGATTACTTTGGCGGGATTGCTGGCAAAAATTTCTCTTTTATAACGAACGCCATTTTGTGTGTAAGATACACGAGCAACCGAATTTTCAATATCCAGCTCTCTCCTGTAATCCGTTATTTTTCCGTTGGCCTCAAACTCCAGATACAAATCTCCAAGGGGTTCATAATTCTGGTGTAACCTTCCTAACCAGCTCTTTCTCAACTCTTTTTCCGCCTCTAGATTTTGTTCATTGCGCAACAGGGACACTACTTTGTCATAGGTTGGTATAATGTCAACGTTTTTATAAACCGTAGATGGTTCGCCACTGTACAGGGTGTTTTCGTTAATTTGGAGATGTTCTTTTGCTCCACCTCCAAAAATCATTGCGCCCATAAATCCGTTTCCAATTGGTAAGGCCTCGTTCCAATTTTCTGCGGGTTTGGTGTACCACAAAACATTCTGGTTATTTCCTACCAAAACTGCACTTTTTCTTTCCTGTGCAAACAGATTTAAGGTTAAAGCCTGAATAAAAAGCAACAATATCAAGGTTTTATGATATACTATTCTATTTACTTTATGGCACATAGGTTTTCTCTTCATTAGTCCTTTTCTATTACTTTTAATGGATTATTGATGAATAAATAATCCAAAGCACTTAGTATCATATTAAAAATCGCAAGATTATTAAGTCTTCTCTTTTAGTTAATTATATTCATTCTTATAAAAGCGCATCCTATTTCTATTAGTCGAGATATCCAATTATAAAATCTAGACTGAAATTTATAAAAAATTTAAAGCGTTGATGTTGAATATTCGCTACCAATCATCCGTACGGAAAGAAGAAGCGGGTAAACCATCGTGATTAAATAATTGTCCGAGCGCCCACTCTTTAAAAGCATAACGCACCGCAACCGGATTTTGCACCTTATCGCTAGACACAGTTGCAATGTTGTTTTCTATTTGAGCGTCTGCCGGATAAAAAACTTTATCAGCACCGGCAACTTCAAATAAAGTAAGCGGTTTTTTGTACGTTGTTAAATAAGTTGCATTATCAAACGTAATTATGGCTTTATTTCCGTCTATTTTCATGGAATTATAACTTGGCCCCTGATAGCCAATTCCATCAATTCCGTAGGTTTTTGCTAAAGCCCAATAAGCCAAGCGATGTGCCGGAGTTGTTTTATCCATAAAATGAATATCCCGTTCCATCCCAACATCTAATAAACAAGCCATACCACTATTAGGAATAACATCCATAGCTTTCATTTGGGCTTCTCTTAATTTTGCACCTCCTAAGTTTTGACTTGATGAACCACAAGGAGCAATTTGAGCATAATAGAAAGCGAAATCTCCTTGATTCCATTCTTTGCGCCATTCGGCTACCATTATAGGAAATAACTTTCCATACAGCTCTGGCTCGCTTCTGTTACTTTCTCCTTGCATCCAAATCACACCCTTAATCCCATAATTCGTTAACGGCGCAATCATAGCGTTAAACAAACTAGTAGGCTCTTTGTGCGGATATTTACTACTTTCAAAAGTGATTGGGATTTTTACTTCTGGAAAAGCTTCTAAACTGCTATTGCTCATCCAAGTTTCTATCTTAGTACCGCCAACGGTAGACATTATTAAGCCTACTGGCACATTTAATTTCTTTTGTAACACTGCGCCAAACTGATAACCCATTGCACTAAATTCTCTCGCTGTTGCTGATGTACATTCTTGCCACAGCCCTTCAACATCTTTCAATGGCGTTAAATTAGTTGCTCTTTTTACTTTAAATAAGTGAATATTTTTATTGTCTGCGTTTAAAATAAGTTCATTTGCGTTCAATATTGGCGATGAATTACCTCTTAATGGCATCTCCATATTTGACTGTCCAGAGCAAAGCCAAACTTCGCCAATTAAAATATTATTGATTGCTAAATCGCCATCACCACTTAATTTTATCTGATATGGACCACCCGCTATTGGTGTTTTTATTATCGTTTGCCAAGTTCCATCTTTAGCAGTATTAGCTGAATAAGTTTTGGTTTCCCAAGTTGGCGAGATAGAAATTTCAGATCCCGCTTTTGCCCAACCCCAAATTCTCACTTCTGCTTGTTGCTGTAAAACCATATTGTTACCTACCAAAGCAGGTAGCTTTATACTGGCAAAAATCGATGTTGAATAAGTAATCAAAATCGATAAAACTAAAAATATTTTTTTCATGATAAAATTTAATAAATTATAATTACTTGAGGTGAGCGTTTAATCTTTGACTTTAATTATTAAATCGGCTTTAATAAAAAAAATAAGAAAGACAGTTCAAATCCAAATTGTATTTCTGTCAGATCAGGAATCTGAATGGGATTTTGTCAATTTAATATTTTTTCCATAAATGTTAAACCGTATTTAATGTGATGTTCGTTTCCATGTGGTATTAATATCCCCACTACGTCATTTGCATTATTACCTAAGCACTCTCCTTGTTTTTTAAAAAACAAATCGGCTTGAAGATCTTTTCTAAAATAAGCCAAGCTGTTCACTCCGAATTGTTTATGAGAAGGACATATCTTTAGTCTCCTTTGCTCCAATATTTAAGATTGAAAATTTTCTAGCACCTACCATTTCACATTTGCTTCTATAAAAGAAATAAGCTGTTTTGCCATAGCGGTTTGTTCTATTCTTCTTGGATGACCTTCTGTATTTTTATAAGGAAAAACAACATTAAAGATTTTGTCGTCGTTTAACTGGTTTGTTGCTTCTCTAATATATCCTGGCCATTTAGAACCTTCTTTTGTAGCATCCATATTTCCCAAAGCACAAATAATTACTGAACTCAAATTGTTCTTCCTTATGTTGGATATTAAATTTTTATAAGCATTAATGATAAATGCTTCGCTCGGTTTTTGCGTTCCAAACCTATTTTCAAACTGTGGATGACTGGGGTTATTAATCAACCAAGAATCATTTTGAAAAAGATTGACCACAATAACATCTGGCTGATATTTACGAAAATCCCATTCACTATTGCTATCAAGCGGGTCTAAACGATTGTAGGTTTCAGGCATAATTTCCGGGAACCAGCTTATGGTTACACCTATTCCACTACGGGAAGTATTTACGTATTGCGAATTAAAATAGCGAGCGGTAATGGCCGCATAAGTATAATAGTTGTTAAAATATTTAGGCTCGCCAGAGTCTGCTAAACTAGCTGGTCTATCCGCCCCATGACCTACAGTAATTGAATTACCATAGAACTCTATCTTACGTTTAGGTAACTTTCTTGCTTTTAAAACCTTGCCTTCATCGTTTATTTGAAAACCATAAAACTGATTTGCCGATGTACAATTTGACACTTTAAAGAGTGTGGCGGAGTGATTTATTAGACCAAGCCCTGAAGCTAATGTGTAATATTGAGCGGGCTGGTTTTTTAATACTTCGATTTTTGTAGTAACTGAATCGTCTATAATTACATAGAAATAGGCATCCTCCTTTGTAGATTTTAGTTTCGCTTTTAGAATTGTGCCTTTAAAGTTGATGCTAACAGTACTGCCAGACCAATATATTGAAGTAGAATCAGCGTTGGAAGAAACCCTACCCTGATAAGTTAATTGAGAGTTATTTGGCTTTATATATAGTTGAGCGACTGCATTTAAGGAAACAAAAAACAGGACTATGGTGTAAAAAATATTTTTCATAATTTTATTTTAAGATGAGTTTTGAACATTTTTAGTTATCCTGAATGGCTCGCTTATTACCAAGCCTTAGAAAACTGATAATTTGTTAAAAAACTTTGATAAACATTTTCCTCAAGCGTAATCAGGTCGTTTGTTTTCGCCATGTGGTTTTTCAAATCAGCCATTAGGATTAACAATAGTTGCTTATTTTTTTGATCGAAAGCTAAATTCTTTAATTCTTGCGGATCGTTAATCACGTCGTAAAGTTCTAAGAAGGTTTCGTTCTTAAACATATCAACAATAAGCTTATAATTACCTTTAATAACTGCTCTCTGAAAATTACCTCTTGCACCATTTCCATCGTATTGAATAAAAACTTTATCCCTGCTAAAAACCTGATTATTGATCAAAGGCATCAAGGATTCGCCCGCAACCGGTTTTGGGAAAGGCACTTTAATATAATCAAGAATAGTGGGAAATACATCGATATTACTTACCAGGTTATTAACTTGTTTTACCTTTGGTTGAAAGCTTTTTGGGAATTTGATCACCAATGGTGTTTTTGCGGACTCTTCATATATACAGTTTTTCTGCCATAACTTATGTGAACCTAACATCTCTCCATGATCTGCTGTAAAAATAATTAAGGTGTTATCATACATATTTTGAGCTTTTAACTCCTTAACAATTTCGCCAACGCTATAATCCAATAAATTCACCAAGCCTAGATAGACGGGCCATATCTTTTCCCAATCTTCTTTGGTGTATTTAAAACCTAGAAATCCTGTAATATTATAGGCTTGTAATGGTGATTGATCTTCCGATAATTGACCTACGTTTTTAGGCAACTTAATTTCTTTGTTTTTATACATCGAATAGTAAGGTTCGGGTATCTGAAAAGGTGGATGTGGAGCTAAAAACATGGCATTCAATAGAAATGGCTTACTCTTGTCTCTATTAATAATCGCATCAATAGCTTGATTTTTTATCCAACCATCATAGAAATAATTATAGCCAGGCTCATAAACTCCTATCGTTGGGATTGAATAAGTTCTCAGCTCCGAATGTCCATTACTCTCTTCCGGCAGATAGCCTCTGTAAGCTGAACCGCCGGGTTCTTTTACGTTATTTTCTTTTAAGAATTTTTGATAATCGCGGGGAACGATACTCCATTTTGTTTTTGTATTAGGATCATCCTCCAGGCGATCTTTAGTAAAGAAGTGTTGCTTACCAGAATGCC
>JACMND010000060.1 GCA_014378705.1 Pedobacter sp.
AAAAGCCTTACAAGCTTCCTATAAATTATTAGACCAAGCTGTAAAAAATGCAGTAGGTGAAAGTTATTATAGAGATTCAGCAGCGCAAATAAGGAATTTACAGCAGCAACAACAGGCTTTAATTGCTTCACAACAAGCGGAAAGAGGTAAGAAGAAAGCGGACGGTGGCAAGATAGATGAATACTCTAGTCAAATAGCTGATATAACTGTACAGATTCAGGACCTACAAAGGGAGATTCAACAGAATCTTTTACAAACCAATTTCAAGGATTTTTCCAATCAGTTGGCTGATGCTTTAAGTGAGGCTTTTGCAGCAGGTGAGGACGGAACTAAGGCGCTTGACCTTAGTTTTGATAAGATGATTCAGAACATGATTAAAAATGCTCTGAAACTAAAATTCCTACAAGGGCCTGTAAATGATGTACTAAATAGTCTTGCAGATTATATGCAAACTCACGGTAATGATGTAACAGGATTTGATTTTGAGGCTGCAAAGAAATTATTAGCTGAAAAAGGAAAACAATTTACAGATGCCTTAGCAGGATTTGGAGACTTATTTAAAAATACAGTTGATCCAACTTCTGGGGGCAATAGTTTGGCAGGGGCATTTAAGACAGCCTCTCAGGAAAGTATTGATTTATTAGCTGGTCAAACAGGTGGTATGCGATTAGCACAACTCCAAACTAATAGCATCCTAAGCTCTCATACACCAATTTTAATGCAACAGCTAGAGATAGCATCTCAGGGCGTTAAGCAGTTGCAAGCTATTGCTAATAATACTTTGAGGACGGCTGATAATACGGATAAACTAGACAGGATAGATAACAACATTAACAATATAGTTGGCAAAATAGATTCAGCAGCTAATGCCTTAAGGGCAGGAGGGGTTAAGGGGCCATAAATATGGAGAAGATAAATAGACTATCACTAAAGGCGAGATTAATGATGTTATGGTTATGCCTCCGAATATTCAGGATAGCTTAATTAAATTGAAGAAAATTCATTAACCATCAAAAACAGAATATTATTCTTTACTGATCTAGACCAAAACGAAACTATCAAGGCGTTTATTCAGTATAAGCAATGTAATTATTTTATTATTTATAATATTTTGTTTGTGTTTTGTTTGCGAATTGTTTTTATTTGCGCTGTTAACTAAACAAACCGCTCCCAAAAACTGCATGTCTAATTGGCTTAACAAGTCTAATACTTCCTCAAATGTGGCTCAAAATTTGTGTGCATCTAAGCATTATGATGTTGCAATCCATTGTTCATACTATTCTTGCGTTCAGTTAATGTTACATTATTTAGAATTTTACTTTGGTCTTGAACAAAATGAAATTGATAATATGTTAAACCCTAAACAAAATGGAGGAGACGGTCTTCATAAGGCTTTAGGAAATTATTATTACAATAGTATAGATCAAAAGGATGAAGATGATGCTTTCAAATTCAGTAATGTACTTGGAAAAATTAGAAGGCATAGAATAACAGCTGATTATCAAAAGACAATTTCAAATCCAGATAATTTCAATAATTGTGATAAATGGCAATCAGAAATTACTGATATTTTAAACAAACACTATGATTAATAACATCACACCAGATATCTTTTTAAGAGAAAATATAGATTTATTAACAAAATCATTCTCTAAAATAGCGTGTAAATACGAGTTTCATAGTACATCTGATTCTTATTATTTAGAGGTTTTACCTAAAATGAATTTTGAATCTCAAATTTCATTAAGAAGGGAGCTATCGAAAATTTTAAAGAATTTCATTAATACGTTTCCTGATGAAACTCTAGTTTTTTTCTCTTCAGGAGATGGTATTGAATTGGCTAATCCTTCCTATATGAGATTTGGGAGTGATTATTTAAGTTGGTTAAACTTAAATTCATTCCGTAAAATATTGGATAATAGAAATCCAATTAGGAATCATGATAAATCTTTTTTTTCTCCTGAACTATTTTTAGCAGCTTAAAATGGAACAAAAACCAAAAGGTGGATTTAAGTTTCAAGAGTTCTTTATCACGGATTTTTCAATAAGCCGTAAACCTATAAAACAAGGCGATAAAGATCTTGAAATTGATTATCATCCTAATGCGGTTTTAGGATTAAAGACTAAAACCTATGTTTTAGGTTTAAAAATAGAATTGAAAGATCCAGATGGAAGTTTTACTATGACCATTGACTCTCTTGGTTTTTTTGCTTTCGATGATATCGATTCTTTGGAAGAACTTAAGCCAATTTTATATTTGAATGCTCCAGCAATTTTATTTCCTTACATCAGATCTTTTGTTGCGTCTGTAACAGCACTTTCAGGGCTTGAAGCTGTTCATATACCAGTAACTAATTTGTCTTTTCTAAGGAAAGCTGTTGAAGAAAACACTGTCGTTACTGAAGAAGACGAAGATGAATTTGAGTAGAAATAAATAAAAAGAGCCAAGTTTATATCTAGGCGTTTTGCTATCATTTTTCTTTAAAATATATCCTAAAAGCCGAGTTTAAAAACTCTTGACTTGCTCTAGTGTCCTCAGAACTTTCACTTTTCTGTAATCTTCCTAATCTTATATCATATCCAAAGAACGCAGCATTTGATTTGAACTCCGGCACCTTATCTATACGCTTTAAAATCTTAACTATTTCATCCTTACTCAGCTGTTCATTTTCCAGCCTTTCCATTAAATCCTTTATCGATTGAGTGATGCGCATGATTAAAGCTTTGTTTCTTAAGTCTCTACTATTCCCTAGGCCCTTTTTCGATTATTGCATCCGACAAATCCTTTAAAACCTCCCATCCTTTTTTTAAATCATCATCTGTTAAAACGCGGATAGTATCATTGCCTGACTTTCTTTCATTCAGTTTATTGTTTAGAGCTGTCCTAGCGTACTTAGAATTTGGATACATCTTGTCAGCTATTGCAGACTTGTTAAGCTCATTTCGTTCGAGTATGGCTTTAAAAGCCTCTTTATCATATATCATATAACAAAATTAATAAAACAAAACCCAATGTACTACATTTGTTTAACAATGACAATTCTATGACATTGATGACCTTTATTCGTACTACATTTGTTTAACAATTAAATAGTTATACTAATCTCAATAATAATGGAAAGAATAAGTTATGACGACCTCCCTGAAGTGGTCGCAAAGTTAGTAGCAGATGTTGCTCAACTTAAAGAAGAGCTAAGAATACTTAAAGCCACTAACAACGACCCCTATTTAGACAGCAAAGGAGCAGGTGAATATCTAAAAACCTCAGCAAATGGCATAAGGATAATGGTGTATAACAAGATATTAATCCCGATTAAAAAGGGTGGTAAGCTTTATTTTCATGTTGATGATTTAGCATCCTACTTAGAATCTGGTAGAAGAAAAATAAATTTTGACAGCATACTTAAACCAAAAAAATCATGAAAGAATTAATCTTAAAAGACCTAAGAGAGGCACTAGAAAAATGCGATAAATTACTAATGCAAATCACTTTAATTAAAATTAACCATGCAGACGAACTTAAATAGGGCACTAGCAAGAATCAAAAGACAATTGCCGTTTATCGGTGTCAGAATTCACTACAAAGAATCAAATCCTATCGGCAAACGTGGCATAATTTATTACCATCAATTTTAAAATCATGAAAACACAACAATTAAATATAAATCAGCTTACGGCCTTTGAGGCTGTAGGCAATGCAATGGTATCAACTAATCCAAACCATTATAAAGAAAGTATCTATCCCGGCTCTATTGTGATCGGGATGCCGTTAAGTGTTGACGAACTTACACCAACTGTTGACGGAACTTATATAGTAGTGACGAAAAGCGGAAACGTGTTGATTAAAAACGTTGCTAAGGTGGCTAATGAGATGTTAGTACTTCATTCACTAAACGAAGATTTTGAGCCTGGAGTGCTTGCGCTTAATGAAGTAACGGGGGTTTATAAGGTGGTTCAGGTGCAGACGGATAGATGCTTTTTAAATTAGCCTTACCTATATCTCATAGTGCAGCCGTTCCAAAGTGAACGGCTTTTTTTTGTTTGAATACAACCGATAAAAAAAATATAGAAGTTATTTCTTAGTTACGCTCCAAGTTCCAGATATTTTTAAAGAAGTATTGTTAAATGTTCCACTTGCATTAGTACCGGCAAACGCTCCTTTAAAATCAGTTCCTATATCAGTAGTTCCGCTAAAAGA
>JACMND010000004.1 GCA_014378705.1 Pedobacter sp.
AGAATTTGATCAACGCTTTATTTTTGGGTAATCCCCGATGCGCCCGAAGTAAAGCCAGGCCTCCGTCCTCACTTCCTTTATTTCCGTTTGCTATTTGCTTTTTTGCTTCGTTTAAAACGATGTTAACAAAATTTTTCTGGTGGGTTACCAGGCGTTCGATACGTGGTTTAAGGTCGTAAAATTCATGTTCATCGCCGCGGGGTATCGGACCGGAAATAATCAGGGGAGTTCTGGCATCATCAATTAAAACCGAATCTACTCCATCCACCATCGCGAAATGAAGCTTCCGCTGAACCAGACTTTCTGGTGCCTGCGTCATGTTGTCACGCAGGTAATCAAAGCCAAATTCGTTGTTGGTCCCAAAGGTTATATCGGCCAGATAAGCGTTCCGGCGTTCATCAGAATTTGGCTGGTGTTTGTCAATACAATCCACACTCAAACCATGAAACTCGAACAATGGCCCGTTCCATTCGGAGTCACGGCGGGCCAGGTAATCGTTTACGGTAACAATGTGAACGCCGTTACCAGCTAAAGCGTTCAGATAGGCCGGCAACGTTCCAACCAGTGTTTTTCCTTCACCGGTGGCCATCTCAGCAATCTTTCCGTCGTGCAAAACCACGCCACCAATTAACTGAACATCATAATGGATCATGTTCCAGGTAACTTCCGTTCCGGCCGCTAACCAGGTATTGTGGTGTATGGCATTATCGCCCTTGATAACCACGTTAGGTTTTCGGGCTGCCAGCTCACGATCAAACAGTGTTGCGCTAACTTCTATGGTTTTGTTTTCGGTGAAACGGCGAGCCGTATCTTTCATCACCGCAAAGGCTTCAGGTAATATTTCTTTCAGGATTTTCTCCAGTTCTTTATCACGGTCTTTCTGTAGTTTATCCACCTGCTCGTACAGATCGGTTTTCTCGTTCATCGGCAAATTTTCAACCTCCGCCCGTGCTTTAAGATCTGTTATCTGCGTATCGATATCCTCCAGCCCCGATTGTATTCTGCCTTTAAAATCTATTGTTTTCTGGCGAAGTTCATCGTTAGTTAAACTTGCAAGCGTGTTATATTCTTCCTTCGCTTTTTCAACTAAAGGTTTGATTAGTTTAATATCCCGTTCAGATTTGCTTCCGAAAAGTTGATTTAAAAATCCTAACATTTTTGTATCCTGTTAAATAAAGCCCTATAGGTGGGCGAACCTGTTATACAACAACTAAGCCATGCAAGCTAACCGCCAACATGGCATTTTGAATGGGCAAAATTACTATTTAAAAAATAACAATTCAACGGGAATGGGTAAAGAGATTCTGGTGTTCTAACTAAGATGCAGGCGCATCAATGCAATTTCAGTTATATATTTTTTGCTATGAATTAAATTGTTCTGTTTGGTTTTAAATGAACGTTTGTAAAACTTAACTTTTGTAAACCCGCTATACGTTCCAAGCCCCAAAAAAATTGGGGACTTTTCACTTTTATCGGGTTTATTATTTAAGGGCAGTGCCTCCGTACCTAAGACCTAAAAGGGGATAAATATTTAATTATCGTACATGCAATTAAATATTTGATTCTTCTAACATCACAAACTAAAAAATATCTTTGCTTCATGAAAATCCTTATCCTCGGTTCCGGCGGCCGCGAAAGTGCGTTTGCCTGGAAAATATCCCAAAGCAAACTCTGTTCTGAGCTCTTTATCGCACCGGGCAATGCCGGAACTGGCGCTTACGGGAAAAATGTAAATCTGAAGATTACCGACTTTGAAAGTATAGCCGCTTTTGTTTTAAAGAACTCCATCAAAATGGTGCTTGTTGGTCCGGAAGAACCATTGGTAAAAGGTATCCATGATTATTTTCTGGAGCGTCCGGAATTGGAGAATATTCAGGTAATCGGGCCGCAGAGCAAAGGCGCTCAACTGGAAGGGAGCAAGGATTTCTCCAAGCAGTTTATGCAAAGACATCAAATACCAACTGCTGCTTACCGTTCATTTACAAAAAGTACGTTGCAGCAAGGATTGCAATACCTGGAAAGCCAGAAACTTCCGATCGTTTTAAAAGCCGATGGATTGGCTGGTGGCAAAGGGGTTTTAATTTGTGAAACATTGAATGATGCCAAAACTGAATTAACCGCCATGCTTACAGAGGCCAAGTTTGGTGAAGCAAGCAATACGGTGGTTATAGAAGAATTTCTTAGCGGAATTGAGCTTTCCGTCTTTGTTCTTACGGACGGAAACTCCTACAAAGTGTTGCCGGAAGCGAAAGATTATAAACGCATCGGCGAGGGCGATACCGGCTTAAACACGGGCGGAATGGGCGCCATTTCTCCAGTTCCGTTTGCGGATGACGAATTTATGTTAAAGGTGCAAGACCGGATAATCATTCCTACGATAGAAGGTTTGAAGAAAGATGAAATCCCATACAAAGGCTTTATTTTTATCGGATTGATGAACGTAAACGGCGAGCCTTATGTAATCGAATACAATGTACGCATGGGCGATCCGGAAACGGAAAGCGTCATCCCGAGGATTGAAAGTGATTTTTTAGACTTGCTGTTGGGAGTCGCGGAAGGAAATTTGATTGAAAAAGAGCTTATAATTTCACCAAAGATTGCTGCTACGGTTATGCTGGTAGCGGGCGGGTATCCGGGAGAATATTTGAAAGGCCGCGGAGTAACCGGCATGGACAATGTACGGGATTCTTTGGTATTCCATGCGGGAACAGAACTGGACAATGGTGTAGTGAAAAGTTCCGGAGGAAGGGTCATGGCCATCACTTCTTTAAAGACCTCTTACTTTGAAGCGATGCAATGTGCTACTGCGGATGCAGGCCGTATCTATTATGACGGCAGGTATTACAGGCACGATATAGGTGCAGATTTGTTGTAACTCAATTAAAGTAAACAGGTGGATTTTTTCTTAACTTATATAAATACGGATACTTAAGTTTGACTAGTTTTTAACTGTCAATTTTTATTAGCCGGGATAACACCTTTTCTAGGTGCGTTAACGATGGGAGCGGCATCCTTTTTGGCTTTTTGGACAAAAAGATATAGCGGACAGCGTTTTAAAACGCCCAAATCATTCTCATTCTGGTAATTGGCGAATTATTTTTAGGTTTGAAGATGGCGGAAAAATTGGATTTGAAGTTTACCCGCTAATATTAATGCGTTTTTAATATGTATAACTACATCCCATGACCAAAGACCTGAAATTAGCCGTGCTGATAGATGCGGATAATGTTCCCTATGCCAATGTGAAAGAGATGTTTGAGGAAATCGCCAAATATGGCACGCCTACCTTTAAACGGATTTATGCAGACTGGACCAAACCAACTGTTTCCGGTTGGAAAAAAGTTTTGCTGGAGAACGCCATCACCCCTATTCAGCAATACAGTTATTCTACAGGTAAAAACGCGTCGGATAGTGCTTTGATTATTGATGCGATGGATATTTTGTACACCGGCAAAGTAGACGGGTTTTGCATCGTATCCAGCGACAGCGATTTTACCAGGTTAGCGACCCGGTTGAGGGAAGCCGGAATGAAAGTGATCGGCATCGGCGAGAAAAAAACCTTAAATCCATTTATTACCGCATGTGATAAATTTATTTACATAGAAATTTTAAAGCAGGAGGGAGAACCGACCGAAAATGAAGGCGAAAAATTGCCAAAGAACATTAACGTTTTAGCTAAAAAACCTTTAAACAAAGTTGATCCACAGATCATCCGACTATTATCGGATAGTATCAGCGATCTGGCCGATGAAGACGGCTGGACTTTTTTGGGCGAACTTGGGAATTTAATGCTTAAAAAGAAGCCTGATTTTGACACCAGGAATTATGGTTTTCCGAAAATGCTTGCATTAATAAAAAGCATCAACAGGTTTGAAATCGACGAACGCGATAGTGGCAAACACAACATCAAACATATCTACATCCGAAACAAATAAACTCAGCGTTGCTTTGGTAGCCATTTATTTTTCGGCAGACTGACACCAATAAACAACGCTGATCTATGCAGGGTTATAATATCTGCAAAAAACCTTCACTGATTTAACAACTCATTCAGCTTCTCAATCAAAGCGGGCCCACGTAAATCGCGAGCGATGATCTTCCCTTGCGGATCAAGTAAAAAATTTCTTGGGATGGCGTTTATCCCATACAAAACCGCAGCTTCACTTGCCCAGTATTTAAGGTCAGAAACATGGCTCCAGTTTAATTCATCTGATTTAATTGCTTTAAGCCAACTTTTGCGGTCGCGGTCTAATGAAACACCAAAAACTGTAAATCCTTTGTCTTTAAAAGTTTTAAAAGCTTGTACAACGTTTGGGTTTTCCTGCCGGCATGGGCCGCACCAGGAAGCCCAAAAATCAAGAAGTACATATTTACCTTTTAAGGATTTTAACGGAATTATTTTTCCGGTAGAATCAGCTAGACTAAAATCAGGAGCTAAGGCACCAATTGATGTTTTTTTCTGCTTAGAGTTATAATCACGAATTAAAACCCCTGTTTTGCCGGCACTTAATTTCTGATCTAGCAGTGAAAATAGTGAATCAGCTTTTAAATAATCTCCTGTATTTCTGCCATAATCTGAAACAATTAACAATGAAATATATGCATTCGGGTTTGAGCTTATAAATGATTCATGAAATTTGCTTAACTCAATTTGTGCTGACTTAAAAAGCGGCAAATACTTTTTTTGAAGGGAGTCCTGGGAGATTCCAATTCTAGCATCAGCTTCGGCCTGTGTAGTTAGGGCAGCAAATTTTTCGGTATAGCGGGCTTGTCTTTGGTTAAATATTTGAAAATCAAGGTTAGCTTTAGAGCCAAGAATCTTCGCGTCAGAAAGTTTATCCCGTATGTCAACTGTAATTTTGTTCGCATCTAAAACAAACTGCAAAGCCTGATCGGAATTAAGTTCCAGGTTTTCGGTCAGTGACAGAAAAACTGGAACCGGTTCCTCCATCGATCCTTTATGCGTAAATTTTCCGTTGTTTATAGTTAGTTCTACAGCTTTTGCATTCGGGGCGTTACGGAAATTTCCAACTGTAAAATAAATCTTTTTTATCTGCGGATCATGTACTGTTCCTTCCAGTTGATAACTTTTTGTTTGGGAAAATCCATCTAAACCCTTAACTATGAAAAAAAATAATAGGCAGTACCGGTATATTTTTGTGCGCATAAATGATTTAAAACAATTGTGAATAGCCAATAAGTAGTGCCAAACCCGAACATTTTTACTGCTTTGTGGAGGAGAATGTTCAAAAATAGCAATCCATTTACCTACAAATATCAATAAAAACATGATGAGCCAGCAATCGAACTATCCTGATACTATTAAAAAGCAGTTTAAAGAACTATTTAATCAGCAACCGCTTTTAGTTCGATCACCCGGCAGGGTAAACCTGATTGGTGAGCATACGGATTACAATATGGGTTTTGTGCTACCGGCTGCCATAAATAAAGCGATTTATTTGGGAATTCATAAACGTGAAGATGAAACAATCTGTTTGGTTTCACTGGATCTGGATGATACCTATCGAACGGATCTTCAGAACATCACTTCTTCCGGTAAACTCTGGCCTGATTACATTCTTGGTGTTATACAACAGTTTCAAATGGCGGGGGCAAAGTTTGATTCAGGCTTCAACGTCATTTTTGGCGGGGATATTCCCACGGGTGCCGGCTTATCTTCATCCGCCGCACTGGAATGCTCAGCAGGATTCGCGATAAATGAGCTTTATGGTTTTGGCTTTGAAAAATTAGACCTAGTTAAAATGGGACAAGCTGCTGAAAACCAGTTTGTGGGAGTTAACTGTGGAATTATGGATCAGTTTGCAAGTGTTTTTGGCCGGGAAAAACACCTGATCAGACTGGATTGTCGAAGTTTGGATTACACTTATATTCCTTTTAATACTGAGGAAATAGAAATTGTCCTCTTTGATTCAAAGGTTAAGCATTCATTGGCTTCTTCGGCTTATAACGATCGCCGGGCACAATGTGAAAAAGGGGTTAAATTAATTCAGGCCGGTTTCCCGGAAGTGAAAAGCCTGCGGGATGCCACTGAGGAAATGCTTTTAAATTTTGTAAAACCTGCTGATGAAGAAACTTATAAACGCTGCCATTTTATTGTTTCAGAAATTGATCGGCTATTGGCCGGATGCGAAGACCTAAAAAAAGATGATTTCGTATCATTTGGAAAAAGAATGTTTGAAACTCATGCCGGGCTCTCTGATCTTTATGAAGTAAGTTGCCTTGAGTTGGATCACCTTGTAAACCTGGTTAAAGATAATCCGGATGTTCTGGGTTCGAGAATGATGGGCGGTGGTTTTGGCGGATGCACGATTAACCTCGTTAAAAAACATGCCGTAACCGATTTAATAAAACACGTATCAGAAAATTATAAAAAGCTGACAGGTAAAGACACAGAAGTCATTATCGCACAAATTAAAGCAGGAACTTCTTTGATTTAGGTTCGTTTAACAAAGCATTTGATTGATCACTGACTTAATCTGAAAAGATTCTTTTTGACTTATTTCTCCGATAAAGGCACCAACTCTCATATTCAAGTATACCGGTGTCTAAGTACGGTTTTAGAACAAGGGATCAAAAAAGAGCATTTACAATCTTTCCATTTTAATCCTTGTTCATTTCTCTTCTTTTACCAATAAATTGAATACAGTGCGACAATCAATCCCATAATAATAACCGCTCCTACTGTAAATGCAGGTGTTGTTTTAAACATTCCCCTATCTATTTCAAGTCCTTTGGGATTTACACCATTGCGGGTTTCGTAAATGCTGATAATGTACATCACGATCACGCAGATTAAAAACACAAATCCCATCCGATCAATAAACGGAATCTCAAAAACACCATTCGCATTGGCAACGGCAAAACCCATTGGTTCTAAAAAGGAAAGATCAGCGTAGTTGGGTAATACTTTAAATCCTACAGAAAGAACAAAACCCCCGATAGTTGCAAAAAGTGCGGCATTTGAAGTTGTTTTCTTCCAAAAAAAGCCCAAAATAAACATGGCGAATACTCCCGGGGAAACAAAACCGGTATATTCCTGAATGTATTGAAAACCACCCTTTTTATCAATGCCCATGTAAGGTGCAATTAGAATGGCCATGAGCATGGCTACAACAACGGTTATCCTACCAATATTTACCTGGCGTGGTTCATTCGCGTCTTTATTAATTATTTTTTTATAAACGTCCAGAGTAAAAATGGTTGCGATGCTATTTGCTTTACCGGCTAAGGATGCAACAATAGCCGCAGTTAAGGCGGCAAAAGACAACCCCTTTAATCCAGCCGGAAGCAAGTTTAAAAGTAC
>JACMND010000061.1 GCA_014378705.1 Pedobacter sp.
ATGTTTGCCAGGCCTGTTCTGATGAATGCGATAAACATGCGAACATGGGAATGGAACATTGCCGGGAATGTGCCGAGGCCTGTCGCAGATGTGCTGCTGCTTGCGAAGAAATGGCAACCGCCGTTTAACTCTTCAAATCTGCCCTGACTGTTTAAAGGGGCAGATTTTATAAAATATTAAGTAGGCTTTAAACTTAGGGTAACATTAGTAGTGCTCTTTCCGATTAAGTACAGATGGTAAATATATTACGAAATGTAAAAGCGTTGCTATTTCAATTAGGAAAATAACCAATGATGGAATGAAGAGGTGGATGTGCACTCATGTGCGGAGGAATGATAATTTATGAAATATTTATTTTTACAATACTGACAATTCTAATTTTTTACCTGTTAAAAATGATAAAGAGCCAGCAATTTGGCTAACCGTCTATTAATTTTAGTCTTTCCACATTTCTTCCAATTTCTTTATGAAGATAGTGAATGAAGAATAAGCGATTACAAAGCCAATTTTGCATCCATGATTTTAAGCCTTCTGTGTAACTGATTTTTAGCTATAACATTCCTGAAGATGAACAATCTGCAACCCATAACTTTCCTAATGCCGGTTATCGCCCTCATACTTTCGTTTATTTTTTATCTCTTTTTAAAGAATAAAGCAACTAATGAAGGAGCCTTTAAACGTTTTATTTGTATCGTGGCGGTTCTGGCATTTTTTCTTAATTTTTTCTGGGAAATACTACAAATGCCCCTTTACAAATCACCTGATTACAACTTTCAAAGCATTTCATTTTGTGCTTTAGCTTCGTTGGCAGATGTTATCATGGTTCTTTTGCTTTACATGTGTTTTGCGCTATTCTACCCGCAACCGCTTATGGTGCAGCACTTCACATTTTTTGGGGTTCTGTTAGTGATGTTAATCGGGGCAATAGGTGCCATTGTAATTGAGATGATGTATGTATCTTCAGGAAGTTGGGCTTATGGAGAGTCTATGCCTATAATTCCAGTTGTTAATGCAGGCCTTTCTCCGGTTTTACAGTTTATGATTTTACCAGTTCTAATTTACTACACTGGTTTTAAAATACTTAGGTACAAAGAAATTAGTGAGGCACAATTTGATGTTCATTAGATGGAGGTGGGAATGTTATAATTCTACAGGTTTGCATAGTTTGAATCAATCCCATCATCCTCATTTGTATTCTTTTTTTACTTGCGTAATAAAAGTTCCTTTAAAGAAGTATTCACGACAAAAAGTTTCAGTGTAAGATTTGAACGATACGCCGTTAGCTCGGGTAAATATTAGGTGCATATAAACCACTAAGTTCGCATCAAAAAATGACATCTGAGGTTCAGTAGGCTGATGCAGTGCCAACTGCATTGCCCAGCCCGCTTAGTAAAACAGAAACGGTCGAAATATGATGTAAGTTTTCGGTTAGTTAAAAATTTGAAAAGGTTTTTTTCGGCTTTAAAGTACTGGTGCTCAAATTTCAATACGGAATACCCGGATCTCCGTACTTCCTACTAAAACCCAGCTTTAATGTTTAACAGGAATGGCCAGCTTAAGCTTTCCCCATGTCATGACAATTTGCCCTGTACTTCCAGCATCTGATACAACTTCGTAACGCAAGCGCTCCTGATTTTCTGTGTGGATTCCAGGCTTTATCTTAATCCTGAACATATCCTCTTTCTCCGAATAGTTATCTGCAAGATGCTGTTGCCAGTTTTTGTTGATAATAATGACCCACTCATTTTTACCAGGAATAGTAAACAGGGCGTATTTGCCCGCCGGAATTTTCTTTCCTGCAATTGTTAAGTCTTTATCAGATTGCAAACTGGTGGCATTATGGGCCCCGGTAACCCAAACCTGATCATACGGTACCAACTCTCCCCAAACCACACGGCCTCTTACAGCTGGTGAATAATACCTTATTTTAACGGTTGCCGATCCAATACTTCCCTGAGCTTCAGCTTTTAAACTACCTTTCAGTGTGTCAGTTTCTACTTGTACCTTAATTATTTGACCAGCCTCTTCGTTACGCACAACATCAGCAGGTTTTCCCTTTTTTTGAGATCTGGAATTTTGCGTGCATGCAGTAAAAATCAGGCTTAAAAACAAGGTTGCCGTTGATATAAATAATAAGCTATTTTTTGATTTCATAAGATGCGGTTATAAGTTTTGCAAATAAATGAATTTATTTAAGTAATCGCTTAACTTTTTAAAAGCGTTGGTTGCCAGGGGATTCTCAAATTCCAACAACTATTATTTTTTAAACATTTGTTTACTTAAACAGGTTCTTAAGAGAAGGTAAATAGTATAACATTTTTACGGAATTATGTAAATTTCAAATTCTGATTAAGCTTAGATTTGTATCTTAACAAATTCTAAATATTGATTTTACGTTTATAACGAAAAATGAGAAGTAATAATTCCATTAGGTTTAAAGCCATATTTCTATTAACTGTGTTTATGATGAACATAGGTGTAGTCTTTGCTTGTGCCTTGGGAATTAATATGGGCTACAATAAAACACATCATTCAGAAAAACAATCTGACCTAACCCATAAGCACGATAAGCCCGAACAACAGAAAAACGCTGAGGTAAATTACAGCCATGGAATGGGTAATCCTCACGATTCAGAAATAACCGATTATCACCGGTCTAAAAAATCAAAAGATGATTGCTGCACAGACGAAGCAGAGCAATTCGCAAAGATGGATAAGATGGCCCCAAAATCCATTGATTTTAATTTGCAGCCTGTCCTTGTTGTAGCATATTTTTCATCTTTTTATAATTTTAATGTTTTCGCAACTTCAGAGTCTATTTTTTGGAGTAAATACTTCGTCAGAGGGCATCACCCCCCTATACAAGAAATCCGTATAGCCATACAATCCTTTTTGATCTGATTTTTTTGCATTGATTAAAGCAGGTGATTTTTTCATCCTGCTAATCTATTGTTTCAATTTTTGGAACAGTTCATCTTTCAATTGTAAAATCTTTATGCGTATCAATAAAATTAAATTCTCACCTGCTTATTATATAATAGTAATAAGCCTGCAGATACTGCCTTTTGCTTTGCAGGCTCAGCAAAAAATATCAATAGATGAAGCCGTTCAACGGGCTATTGTGAATCATCCGGCAATAAAGGCCGCCGATCTTCAGGTAGAACAACAGCGTCAACTGCAAAACTCTGCATTAAACATCGCAAACCCGGAGCTTGAGTATGAAAAGGAAAAGAGCTCCTCTTACGGCTTGGGTGTTCGACAGTCATTCAGTTTTCCAACTGTTTATAGCGCACAATCGAAACTGCAAAAAGAAAAAACCCGTTTATCCGAAACGCAAAAGAACATTACGATAAATGATCTCCGCCGGTCGGTAAGAGAATCTTACATTCAAGCTCAATATCTTGACGCTTTGGTTGCAGAATACAAGGTTCAGGATAGTACCTATCAGCGTTTTTCTAATGCAGCAAAACGCCAGTTTGATGCAGGACAAATCGATTTTTTGCAAACTACATTTGCAGAAGCAAAAGCCTCGGAGATTCACAATCTATACCAAAAAGCTCAAATAGAAAATCAGTATGCTCTAGAAAGTTTACGCGTTTTAATTGGCCTGAAAGAAAAGTTTGACATAGAATATATTTCCAGGATTTCAAGCCAAAATCTGATCGATACAACATCCATTGTCAATCCTGTCATCGCTTATTACACTCAGCAGGCGCAGGTCGAACTAAGCAACCTGAAATTGCAACGCAACAAAATTCTGCCCGACTTATTTGTCGGCTATCAAAAGAACAGCCCCTTTGATACTAATGCATTCTCACGTTTCAGGGCCGGGCTTACCATCCCTTTATGGTTCTGGCAATACAGTGGGAACATCAAATCAGCAAATGCAGGTTACAAAGCGGCAGAACAAATTGGCATGTCTCAAAAAGTAACGATCAATGCCGAGTTTCAACAAGCCTCGGGTGGAGTGAATTCTAATCTTCAACTGGTAGAATTTTATGAGAAAACGGGTTTGTTACAGGCTACAACCATCGTGAATACCGCCTCAAGATTATTTACCAGTGGAGAAAATGATTATGTCAGTTTCATTCGAAATCTGGCTGACGCTTACGCGATCCGTTTACGATATCTGGAGGCTTTAAGGGATTACAATAATTCGGTTACCAGTTTAAATACATTAATAGGAAGATAATGAAACGATTAATTTTTTATTTATTTCTGATGTTCCCCGTTTTGGCTATGGCTCATGGCGGTGAAGATCATGGCGAAGCCAAGGCGGCCACGCCTATGGCTTTAACCTATTTCACATCTGTAGCTAACTCAGAGAAATATGAACTGCTGCTAAAATATGGGCCTCTTAAAGGAGGTCAGAATGGGGTAATGCGGCTTTATGTGAGTGATTTTAAAACCAATAAGGCCATTGAAGATGCCAAACTGGATATCTCAGCAGCAGAAGATGATCGGCTTAAATTTACAGTTTCGCATCTGGAAGACGGAATTTATGAGCTAAAAGGAAAATTTCCGTCCAACAAGTCTTATTCGCTGAACATTTCGATAAACTCATCCAATGGCCCTGATCTGATGGTTCTAGAAAATGTGGAGGTGGGTAAGAAATTTCCGGTTATTGAAGCCACTCATGAGGACGCCTTATTTTCAAGGAATAATATTTTATTGCTCCTGGGGGGAATCGGTTTAGGCGTTTTGATTGTTTTGGTGATTCTTGGAATTAGAAACCGGAAAATACAGCCTAAATATGCGGCGACTGTGTTGTTGCTTTTAAGTTTGCCATTAGCAAACTCACAAACTTCCGCCCATGGCGGTGAGGACCATGGCGAAGAAGCGAAGACTCCGCAAGCCGGAGGTGCAAGCGATACCTTCTTAGTACCTAAAGAAAGCCAGTATCTTTTTGACATACTTACTATAAATACACGTAAAGAGGACTTTTTAGGATCAAATGATTTCCTGGGTACGGTTATTCCTTCTACTACAGGGATGGCGGTCATACAATCGCCGCAAACCGGCAAAATAGTTTCCCTGCGCACAGGTGTGGGACAACGGGTAAATAAGGGACAGGTTTTAGCGGTTGTTGAACAGAGCATTGATGCGGGAACCCAGATTGATCTGCTTACTCAGAGGAACAACGCTGAGGCGGAATACAATGCTGCAAAAGCGCAATATGACCGTTTAAAAACCATTGCCGATATTGCCGCAAAGAAAGATGTTCAGGAGGCGGAAGCCCGCTTTAGAAGTGCAGAAAGCAACCGCCGTTTATTAAGGCAGTTGGGATCCTCCGGTAACGGAAACAATAAATTGGTTAACCTGATTTCGCCAATTAGCGGTGTAGTTGGTAGTTTCAATTATGCCATAGGTGCTGTTGTAAATGCGGGGGAAACGCTGTTTTCGGTTACTAACCTGTCTAAGGTTTTCATTGAAGCACAAATCTATAGTAAAGATGTAGAGCTTCTTAAAAATGCCCGTG
>JACMND010000062.1 GCA_014378705.1 Pedobacter sp.
GTTTCAATAACAATTGCATCTCCAAAAGGCGGGCAGCCTCCTATAGATCCATCCAGCGATACCCCTGAAAATCAAACCCCTGCTGTTACTCGTTTTAAGGCAGATAAAATTTTACAAAAGATTTTATCAGAAACGCATTTGCTTTCCACTGTTCCTTCTGAAGATTATGATGCCATATTTTATCCTGGTGGGCACGGTCCATTATGGGATTTAACGAACGATGCTGATTCAATAAATTTAATTGAGAATTTTTGGAACAGTAAAAAACCAGTAGCAGCAGTTTGTCATGCACCTGCCGTTTTATTGAATGTAAAAGATAATGCAGGCGACCTATTAATAAAGGGAAAAAATGTAACAGGATTTACTAACAGTGAAGAAGAAGCCGTAAAACTTACCGAGATAGTTCCCTTTTTATTAGAAAATGAATTAAAAAACAAGGGGGGAATTTATTCTAAAAAAGATGATTGGGCTTCCTATATCGTAAGAGACGGCATGCTCATTACAGGGCAAAATCCGGCATCTTCTGAAGCAGCTGCAATAGAGTTAATAAAGATTTTGAAATAACATCTCTTAAACACAATTCCATTCAGTTTTCATTCACCAATGAAAACTGAATGGAATTAAATACAGAAATTCTTGAAACTACTGCTAAAATTCAAGAAAACTATCCCGAATTGACAAAATTTGCGGATGTAATGACCATCCCCGTTACAGAAGCACCCGAAATAAATACAAAATCCTTAAAAGAATATAACGATTCATTGCAAGCAATGGCCACTGGGTATGCCAATAGTTCTAAAAAATATATTGTAGCCCGAGTTGGATTATAAATGAGGGCTTTTGATGTATAAATCAGCTTTTTTTAACGTAGAAAGGTTTTGCGTTAGGGATTGTACTGAAAATCCTTTTTGTGCTTCTTTCTTCAGCACAAAAAGATTGAAAGGGAAAGCCCGCCCCGTGCGATGGGAATTGGGGGGCAGGGGAACGCCCAAAAACAGCTATTAATAATCGAATTCAGTTTTGTAATAATTGAGGCAGGATTTGTACCATCGGATAATATTTACAGACAATATTTTTACTTCAGATGTTGTTGCTCTGATAGCAAGCGATTTGCATCCATAAGGATTTCCGAAATAGAGCAACATATTGCACTATTTAATACATCATTACATTTAATTTATTAAAAACAGTAAATAGTGTATTGAACCGCCCTTTTTATAGACATTTCTATTTTTTTGTTATAGTTTCACACAACAAAGAGCCATATTATGCACTTTAACGAATTAATAAAAATTGTAAAAAAACGAAGGGAAGTGTTACAAGTAACACAAGAAACTTTAGCGGAATTATCGGGTGTGGGTTTAAGAACTTTAAAACAATTTGAAAGCGGAAAGGGAAATCCGACTTTACTGACCTTACAAAAGATAACCGATGTGTTAGGTATGGAGGTTACCTGAATAATCTCGCAGTTCCAAACACTCGGTCGTCCAAAAGCCATGAACAGTTCCTGAAAAGTTTTGATTTGCAAAGCTACGATTTGTAATTATTGTCCAAAAAAGAGTATTTTCCTGTATAAGAAACAGCATACACGGCAAATCTTTCATAAAGATTGTTATAGTGCTGTGAATAATTTTAGACAGTTTGTATTAGCATCCTGATTGCAAATAAGTAGGATTTGGGGCATCTTTACGATTTATTTTCTCCAATTAATTCTTAAATTCTGTCTTCTTTACTAATCGATAAGTATTAGAACCTCCCTGTTTAGTTAGTGAATCACCTTCTTTAATTAGGTAGTCAAAATTACAGCCTGCTAATAAATAATAGTCTCGCCCATCGACAGTCCCTTCTGGGAAGCTCTTGACGTCGTATTTAATTTGGGTTAGGATACCATGAAAATTATTGGAAAGACTATCGCCTCTATTCCTTAATGCTGTATAAATACCGTAGAAAATAAACATACCACATACAACTGAAAATAAAAGAAATTAAATTTTTTGGTTTTTACCCATTCAAGTAATCTTTTGAAATGTAGAATTCCTCTTATTTCATTTTAAGAAGGAGAATAAACAAATTATTGTGGTTTATTTCACAACAATGGTTTAAGCTTAGGCTGTATAAAGTAATAAAAAGGGTTCTGTTAAAAGACTCTAATAGCCTAAACTCGTCCGCACTCATGGAAACGGAATCTTTTATATGTAATCGAAATGAAAATCTAACGCTAGACGGCTTATTCTTAACAGATTTTAGGCATAAAAAAACCCCTCTAAGGTCGATTAGAGGGGAATATTTATCTGGCGGAGAGTGGGGGATTCGAACCCGCGGACCCTTTAACAAGTCAACAGTTTTCAAGACTGCCGCAATCGACCACTCTGCCAACTCTCCGAGGGCAAAAGTACAAACTCAGATCAATTCTGCAAATTGCAGTGTTCTTTTTTTCGAAATATTAAGCTAACATGCAGATAGTGAATGAGAAAAGTTTAAATACTACGGTTTAATTTGCGATTTTAGGCCTTTAAATGGCATTATTACGTAAACAGAGCTAACTTAAACCAGCCAAATAATTTGTAAAATGTCCTTTTTTGAACCATTTCTGACGCAAATAGCAGGTTTGTCAACGACCTTTTGATTCTAACAATGCACAGATTAATGACGAAATGCCTAACCATTACGATGCAATCCGAGTTAACATTCCATGAAAAATGAAACCATGAAAAGGTAGCACGGAATACCAATACAGCCGACCCCATAACCCCAAGGGACGGAATGTTGCAGTTTGATAGAGGACGTTATCCTTAATTTCAAATTCAAGCCATGCTTCTCCAGGCAATTTCATTTCCGCATATAAAAGCAGTCTCTTTTCGGATTTACTAGCATATAATACTCGCCAAAAATCCAAGGCATCGCCAGCATGTATTTGGGTGCCGCTTCTCCGACCACGCCGTAAACCAACGCCACCATGCAATTTATCAATGAAACCACGGATGCCCCAAAGCCAGCTTGCATAATACCAGCCGGTAGTGCCCCCGATCGCCCAAATTTTATTTACTGCCTTTTCCGGATCGGCGACTTTGTTCTCTCGCTTGTCGATAAAGCAACCAAAAGTGGGAACTTCTAATAATTTCGAGATTCCTATATCTAATATATTGCTCGAAAGCGCATCTTTCCAACTAGAAACTACACCTTCATCTTGTATTTTCCCGAAGGCCAACTTAATTGATTCATCATAAGATAAAAGCTTGATTCCTAACAAATCGGTCAGATCATTTTTTTTACAAATTACTTGCACACACATGCTATTCACCAAGTTTGATGCTAAAGTAAACGAAGTCGAGGTGACAAAATAAAGCCAATAAGAGGATAATTTTGGGGATAAAATAGGAACAGTAACGATGGTACGCTTAAGTTTACGGGCTCTGGCAAATCCCATAAGCATTTCCCGATAGGTTAATATCTCTGGGCCACCAATGTCGAAACTTTTATCATAACAATATTCATACAAAAGCACTCCGTGCAAAAACTCAAACACGTTTCTAATGGCGATCGGTTGCGA
>JACMND010000005.1 GCA_014378705.1 Pedobacter sp.
ATAACTTACGGTACTAAAGCCTTGCCCCATGGCTTTCATTGCATCTTCAACTTTAGGATAAATACCAGCAACTGTGGCTGCAAACATGGCGGCGCCAATGGCGCAAGTTTGCTCAGATTTATGAATTTTTATAGGCATATTCAATACATTAGCCATAACTTGCATAATATAGGGCGACTTTTTAGCCACACCACCTAAACCTATTATTCCATCAACCCTTACTCCCTGTTCAATAAATTGATCAACAATTTTTTTGGCACCAAAACAAGTAGCTTCAACCAATGCTTTATACATTTTAACAGCATCAGTTCCTAAATCTAACCCAAAAAATGCTCCCTTTAGTTGCTGGTTTGCATTTGGAGACCGCCGTCCGTTTAACCAATCAATTGCGTACTCATCTGTTTCTGATAGCGGTAATAAATTGGCTTTCCTGCTCAAAGAAGCGATAAGCTGTTCTTTAATTTTATTTACAATATCTTCAGCTTCTGAACCTTGGTTACTCAATAAAAAAGTTTTTAACGGCCACATCAAAAGGTTTTTATACCAAGCGTAAGCATCACCAAAAGCGGACTGTCCAGCTTCTAAACCAGCCATTCCAGGGATTACGGAGCCATTTACTTGTCCGCAAATACCCGCGACTAATTTGCCTTCCATGTCTTTATTTGGCGCAACCAGAATATCACAGGTTGAAGTTCCCATTACTTTGCTTAAGTAATAAGGTTCAATTTGCCCGCCTACTGCACCAAAATGAGCATCAAAAGCGCCCATACCAATAACAACATCCGTACTCAATCCCAGTTTCTGAGCCCATTCTTCAGATAAATTTCCAGCTTTTTGGTCGGCGGTATACGTTTCCTGAAAAAGCTGACCTCTGTAACCTGCCAAAATTGGGTCAAGCGAGGTAAAGAAATCTTCCGGAGGTAAACCGCCAAACTCTTCTGCCCAAAGTGCTTTATGTCCTGCAGCACATCTGCTGGCTTTAATGTTTTTTGCATCGGTTCCGCCAGTCAACAAAAACGGAATCCAATCACAGTGTTCCACCCAAGCGTAAGTGTTATTAGCAACTTCCGCATCTACTCTTAAAATATGGAGAAACTTTGCCCAAAACCATTCCGACGAATAAATTCCACCACAATAAGCTAAATAATTAATGTCGAATTTTGTTGCATGTTGATTTATTTCTGCCGCTTCGCCAACGCCGGTATGGTCTTTCCAAAGTACAAACATAGCATTTGGATTTTCTGCAAATTCTGGCAGTAGTGCTAACGGAACACCCCGCTTATTTACCGCTACCGGCGTAGAACCTGTGGTATCTATAGAAATCGCCACAATATTTTCAGCCACACTTGCATCAGCTTTTGCAATTGCTTGCTTTATGGTTTCTGTTAAACCTTCGCTATAATCAAGCGGATGTTGCCTGAATTGACTTTGAGAAGCATCGCAATATTTACCTGCTTTCCAGCGAGGATAATAAAATATTGCAGATGAAATTTCATCGCCGTTTGCGGTATCAACAATCACCGAACGAACCGAATCCGTTCCGTAATCTACACCGATAACATATTTTGTTTTTTCCATTTCTTTAAATTTATAGCTGACTGTAAGCCAGATTTAGAAGGATGTTAAAATTATAATGGTTGGTCTGTTTATCTAATTGATAATAAAAAGCGCCTTTCTTAGAGCCTGACTTATCTTTTTCGTCTAGTTTTTTCAAGAGTTTGCTAGCTAAAAGTTTGCGACTGAAATTTCTCTTATCAAAATTAGCTTCAAAGACTTCTTCATAAAGTTGTTGTATTTGTGGGAGTGTAAATTTTTCTGCCAAAAGCTCAAATAATATAGGCTGCAAAGCGGCCTTTTTCTTCAGATGATCTCTGCCGGCAATAACCATTTCTGCATGATCAAAAAGTAAATCAGGTACTTCAGTGATTTTGAACCACCTTGCTTCATACTCTTGATTGAGCAGCGTTTCAAATTTCCTAACGTCAATAAGGCTAGAGTAAACTATACTGATTACCCGCTCGGTAGGATCTCTATCGTATTTACTGAAGGTTTTAATCTGTTCCATAAAAACGCCATCTAACCCGGTAAGTTCTTTTAAAACCCGTGAAGCAGATTCGTCCGCAGACTCTTCTCGCTTTAAAAAGCCACCCATCAAACTCCATTCGTTTTGGTAAGGCTCCAGCTTCCTTTTTATCAGTAACACTTTAAGCATTTGATTTTCAAATCCGAAAATCAAGCAGTCAACGGCAAGAAGTGAGCTGATATATTTTAAATTTTTTGACATGTAATTAATTGATATGTAAAGTAAGTGTTAATTTGACAATTAAAAAAATAAATCCTTATATTTATCCAGTCAATTTTTTATTCAATTACTGTATTTTAAAGTTTTTTGATAAATAATGACATTTACAACTTTGATAGAATCGAAAAAAAACTTTCGCCAATGTTGTCTAATTTTTTAAGTATAATAGATTTAAAGGTTCAACAGAATAAAAATATTAATCTTGAATATAATTTCTTTTGTATTTTTTTTAATCATATGAATTATATAACCATTTTTTAACTTAAAACATATTAACTGATGTCTAACAATCATTTTCAGGTTTATTCAATAATTTTTATTTCAGTAATTTTTTTGGCTTGTCAAACTAAATCTACAAATGGTTCTGGAAGTAATTTGTCCTTTATTGGTATAGATAGTTCAAAATTCGATTCCGTTATTTCTGATAAAAATGTAACTCTTTATCATTTAGTAAATAAAAATGGTTTGACTGCTATTTTTACTAATTATGGAGCTAGAATTGTTAGTCTGATGGTTCCGGATAAGGAAAGTAATCCGACAGATGTTGTAGTTGGATTTAATTCAATAAACAATTATACCACTTCTTCTGATCCCTACTACGGGGCAACCATAGGGCGTTATGGCAATCGAATAGCAAAAGGAAAGTTTTCTATAGATGGTATTGATTATCAAACGCCAATTAATGATGGATTAAATATGTTGCATGGTGGGCCTATTGGGTATCAAGGTGTAATTTGGAATGCAGAAAAAATAGATAGTTCAACGATACAGTTTTCTTATTTATCAAAAGATGGAGAAATGGGTTTTCCTGGTAATTTAAATGTTAAAGTAACCTATCGGTTAAGAGATGATGCTTTAAAAATAAGTTATGAAGCCACAACTGATAAAAAGACTATCATTAATTTAACAAATCATGCTTATTTCAATTTAAATGGAGAAGGTAGTGGTACAATTTTAAATCATCAATTAGAGATTTTCTCAGATCAATATACGCCAATAGATTCAACGTTAATACCTACTGGAGAGTTAGCTAATGTAAAAGGAACCCCATTTGATTTCACAAAACCTGAGATTATTGGAAAAAGAATTGATTTAGATAATGACCAGCTGAAACATGGAAAAGGTTATGACCATAATTTTATTCTAAAAGAGAATGGAGACAATAAACATGCTGCTCATATTATAGGGGATAAATCTGGTATAGTGATGGATGTTTATACAGACCAGCCAGGGTTACAATTTTATTGTGGGAACTTTATGACCGGAAAAAATGTTTTTAAAGGTGGCGCTAAAGATGATTTTCGAACTGCATTTTGTTTAGAAACACAACACTTTCCAGATTCTCCCAATCATCCAAATTTTCCTTCCACAGAATTGAAAGCGGGTGAAACAATGAAATCAGAATCATATTATAAGTTTTCAATAAAAAAATAATAGAATGATTTAATTTCGATTAAAGTTAAAATAATTACCGACCCAATTGAGAAAGAGGCTTTATTGAATAGATTAGCACAACGCGTGATTACCCCTTATGTGATCATAGCTGTTGTTTTAACATTACTCGCTTTATTAATTAAGTATTCCTTACTTCCAGAAATAGATACAGATAAACCCCATGTAGGTAACGATGGAAATGTTGTTGCAACAAGATCTAGTGTATTCAAATATAGTAACTTAAATTTAGGAATAATCTGTTTGTTCTTGTATATAAGCGTAGAGGTTATGGCGGGCGATGTAATTGGTACTTACGGGAAATCGCTAGGGATGAATTTAGATCAAACAAAAATCTTCACTTCTTATACTTTAGCATCTATGTTAGTTGGTTATATTATTGGTATTATATGTATTCCAAAATATATAAAACAAGAAAAAGCCTTATTAATATTGTCATTGGTGGGTATTTTATTCACAATAGCAGCATTTTTAACCACAGGTTACCTCAGTGTAATGTTTATAGCATTATTAGGATTAGCTAACTCTTTAATGTGGCCAGCTATATTTCCCTTAGCCATAAAGGGATTAGGGAAATACACTAAGATAGGTTCTGCTATATTGGTCATGGGTATTGCTGGAGGAGCTATTTTACCACAGATATATGCCTTATTGGAAAGATCATTGGGGCCACAAACAGGTTTATTGTTGAGTATGTTTCCTTGTTACTTATACATATCATATTAGGTGGTCAGGTTGCCACGGAATCACATGGTCAGTTTCTCCGAAATATACACTTTACAGGCAGAATTGCGCAAAGCTCAACTACATAATAAGCTACTTAATGCAATGATTGATATTGCAGAAGATCAACTTAGCATTGATATTCGAAAAAAGTCTGGCACCTAGCGGTAGAGCAGGTAGAACAAAGTACGCCTCGTTATATAAACGAGCTTTGTCTGTTGCTTGGTTATAGTAGGCAATCCTACTATCAGAGCATAAAATATATTCAGCAAAAAGCATTCGAATCGGATATTATTATTGAAGAAGTACTGCGGTACCGTAAGTGTCAAAAGCGTTTAGGTACTCGCAAGCTATTGGATGAAATGCAAGTTTTTTTATCTTCACACGGCTTGCGGATAGGCAGGGATGCCATGTTTAATTTATTGGCAGAAAAGGGTTTGTTAATCATCAGGCGTAAACGCAGAAATTTTATCACAACCTTATCCAAACATCGGTTTAAAAAGTATTCAAACATTATTCGTGAGTTTACACCAATTGCTCCTAATCAGCTATGGGTAAGTGATATAACTTATATTCACCTGTCCAGCGGCTTATTTGTCTTTGATAACGGATGCTTGCAGTAGAAAGATTGTAGGCTTTTACCTGAGTAGGGACTTATCAGCAAGGGGGCCATTAATGGCATTAAAAATAGCTCTGGCCGGTAATCCTAACCGAACAGAGCTAATTCACAATAGTGATAGAGGGGTGCAGTATTGCTGCGATGCATACGTAAAGCTATTGCAGGATAAAAACATTCAGATAAGTATGACTGAGAATGGCGACCCGCTAGAAAACGCCATCGCAGAAAGGGTAAACGGCATTATGAAACAAGAACTTCTGGAGGAAATTTTTTCAGATTATCAGATAGCCCAGAAAGCTGTTGCCATCGCTTGCAGTACATATAACCATCTAAGACCTCATGGGAGTATAAACAATTTAAAACCAGCAGAAGCTCATCAGAAAAACGGCGAGTTGAAGAAACGCTGGAAAAATTATTGGCAAATAAAACACGGAAAGGAGGATTGTATGGAGTAGGTTTTTTAAGGCATTGCAGAAATGCATATATAAAAAATCTGCTAAAAGTGTAAACTCTACAGCGGATTATGTACGTATCTGACCAAGGCTAATCCTGGCGAGTTGCTCCTCAGCATTGCTCGCTTATGCTTTACTTGGTTTTAGCAAATGTAAACGGTAGTTAGGATAGTAAAAATTATGTAAACTTGTATTAGGATTTTTAACCAAAAAGTGTAAACTTATTTCAGGACGAGACAATCGTATCATATAACTTATTTGTTAAACTTAGTCAATTAGTAATTATGCCAATGGCTATATTTCTTAAAACGTGTTGTTTAGGAAGTTATACAGTTATTTCATTTGTAGGATTCATAGCTATAACGGTAACTGCTCCCTATTTCCAATTTCTTCTTATACAAGTTAATCCAGTTATTCAAAATATAATTATTCTGCAAGTTATAACTTTTGGCTATTTCTTTTACCGATTGATTTTGATACATAACTAACAAGACCAGTTTTTTCCTTAAACTCGCCCGTGAAGCTAAATTGTTCCAGCATCTTTTCTTTCATTTGGAATTGGTTTTATTCCAAAACTGTCAACCTATAGACGGATGAGACCGTTTGATACGAACAACAATGAAATATTACAGACAACTTTACCTTGACTTTCGTGGGACTTTTTACCGACCCGACAAGCCAACGCTTCTGTATTTTTTATTTTTTTCCACAACACATTTTTTTATTTCAATTTTATACCTGCCCACATTTGGCACATCTGGTTTTG
>JACMND010000063.1 GCA_014378705.1 Pedobacter sp.
ATTTAGCATCGTTCATAAAAATGAAATAAAAACGTACAGCGATAGAACTGAGGTATATTTTAAGCAATTGAGCGATAAACAAATTTTACATTATGTAAATACTTGTAAACCTTATGATAAAGCTGGAGCTTATGGGATACAAGAATGGATGGGATTGGTTGCCATAAAAAAAATTGTGGGATCTTACACCAACGTTATGGGATTGCCAACAGAAAAACTATACACTGTTTTGCAGGAAATGGAAATTTTATAAAGTGAGCAAAGCACCTTCTTTTAACGCATAAGTACTCAGTAAAACTTTAGGGATTTTAAATTTTTTCAGAATAAAGGATGTAATAACGGATGCCACAACAATCATATCTATCCGTAGAGGAATTAGCCCCTTTATTGCCAAACGCTGTTTATGGGTTGAAATTTTAAAAGTATCTAAAATATGATGTAATCCCGCCGTGTCAAATTCAAAGCTTTTTTCTTGGTCTGGATTAAATAGGGAATTGTTTTCGAGACTTATGATTTCGGCATAAGATTCAAAAGAACCGGCGGTACCTACTAAAACCTTCGGATTAAATTTTTGACAGGCACTAATTAACGTGAATAATTCTTGTGCTAAGTAATTTTCTATGTTTAGGATGTCTGTAGGCGATAACGGGTCGTGTTTCATAAACTCTGCCATTAACCTTGCTACACCCACTTTAAAACTTTCTTTCCAATAAATTTGATTTTGGTTACAGATGATAAACTCCACGCTCCCGCCACCAATGTCCATTATCAAATAGATTTGTCCATTTAAACAGATAGCAGCTTTTGCACCTTCGTAAATCAGTTGTGCTTCTTCATCGCCAGAAATAATTTGAATTTGAATGCCAGACTTTTCAAGAACTTCGCCCATAAATTGGAGTCCATTATCTGCATCCCTAACTGCCGCGGTTGCTATGGCGATAATGTTTTTTACAGGATATTTTGTTATTATTTCACTGAAATCCACCAAAGTATTTACTCCACGCTTGTAAGCCTCAGCGGCGATGGTACCTTTGTTAATGCCACCTTCGCCCAGTTTTACAGGCTCGTGGGATTTATGATGAAAGATGATTTCTCCATTCGGTAAAACATCGGCAATATTCAGATGGAAAGTATTGGTGCCAATATCTATGACCGCTTTCATTATTTTAAAGATTGATACATATTGTTCCGCAGCAAATGATCTGCAATAACTAAGGCCGCCATTGCTTCTACAATTGCAACTGCCCTAGGAACTACACATGGATCATGTCTTCCCTTGCCTTTGATTTCTGAGGCCTCACCAGCCACGTTAACAGTTTCTTGCGTAGTCATAATGGTAGCAACCGGTTTAAATGCTACTCTAAAATTTATGTCCATCCCGCTAGAAATACCACCCAAAATACCACCGGCATAGTTAGTGGAAGTTGAGATATTACCATTGCCGTCCGCTAAAAAAATATCATTGTGGTCGGATCCCCTCATTTCAGAACCATCAAATCCAGAACCATAATCAAAACCATGTACCGCATTAATGCTCAGCATCGCTTTGCCCAAATCGGCGTGTAGTTTATCAAAAACTGGTTCACCTAA
>JACMND010000064.1 GCA_014378705.1 Pedobacter sp.
TACATCCGTTCAAGAAAAAAAATATTTCTTTTAAGCCTGTTCAATTTGTTTTTAGTAGGATTTCAAGGTTGGCTGGGATCTATTGTTGTTAGTACAAATTTGTTGGCATGGGTTGTTACTATCCACATGTTAATTGCAGTAGCTATTTTGGCGATCAGTATATATACTTACTTTTTAGCAAGGGTATGGCGTAACCGCAACCTTTTAGAGAACCAAAAGCCCGGTCTTTTAAAAGCAATAACGATTTTTGCTGTAATTATTACTTTAGTACAAATCACTTTAGGAACTACTGTAAGAGAACAAATCGATGCAATATCATCAGCAATGAATGACTTGAACCGATCAGAATGGGTGTCAAAAGTGGGGATCAACTTTCTACTTCACCGCGATCTTGCTGTATTGGTGATTATTATTAATGCAATTATCTTTATAATGATCAGACGTAAATATAACCTAACGGGAAACCAATTTAAATATATCTCCATTGTAATCATATTACTGATTATACAGGTAATCTCTGGCATCGTCCTTTCATACCTGGCTTTACCTCCGGTTGCACAGTCTGTTCATATTTTATTGGCCACCTTATTGTTTGGAGCTCAATTCTACTTAATGCTACTGTTGGGAAAAAATAAGTTGTATAGCCGGAAACTACTGTGAATTTTATATCCGATTTTAATAAATTAATCAAACTCAGACTTACGTTAACTGTAGTTTTTTCAGCTTCAGTGGCATTTTTAATTGGAAGTAAAGTTCAGGGCGAAATTATTTGGATTAATTGGTTAATACTTACATTCGGTGGTTTTTTAGTCACCTCGGCCGCAAACGGCTTTAATGAAATCATTGAAAAAGATCTGGATAAACTGATGTCTCGTACAATGGACAGGCCCATTCCCGCCGGCCGGATGAAGACAGGTCAAGCTCTTGTATTGAGTTTATGTATGGGAATTGCCGGTACTTTAATTCTTGTCAAACTAAATTTTTTAACCGGCGTTTTATCAGTGTTCTCTATCTTTTTGTACGCATTTTTATACACACCAATGAAACGTAAATCGCCTATAGCTGTATTGATTGGGGCGTTTCCAGGCGCATTACCACCGTTGATCGGATATTTTGCTGCGTTTAACAATCCTGAAATTTCATGGATACCCGTAATTTTATTTGCGATTCAGTTTGTGTGGCAATTTCCGCACTTTTGGGCAATAGCCTGGGTATTGGATGACGATTATAAAAAAGCCGGGTTTAGGTTACTCCCTTCAACCCGCCGTGATAAATTATCAGCATCCATAACTTTGTTTTCAACTTTGCTTTTAATACCGGTAGGATTGCTTCCTCTAGTCTATAATTTTGGTGGTTATATATATGGGGCTATATCCGTTTTAACAGCACTGTATTTTTCATGGGAAGCATTAAAACTATTTAGGAAGCTGGACGTAGCATCCGCTAAAAGATTAATGTATACCTCTTTTTTTTATCTTCCTATAATACAATTAAGCTTGTTGTTTAACTTAATTCCACCTCATTAATTGAGTAAGAAGATAAGAATGAACTTAAAATCTAGAACCTATTAATTAACCGCTTTTGACACACAAAAAAATATTAAATTTCAATGAGAACAAATAGCCGATTTGCAGAGGTAGAAGATAAACAGAACTTAAAGGCAAAAAAATTCCTGATCTGGTTATTTATCATTTCATCCTTTATGATATTTGCCGCTTTAACAAGTGGATTTATTGTTTACACCGCCGGGAGCCCTGACCGGGGTTTAAAAACTATTTTGCCTCAGGCATTCATGTATAGTGCAATCATCATCGTTTTGAGTAGTCTTACCATGCATTTGGCATATCTTTCTGCATTGAGACTTAAATTCAATCAGCAAAAATTTTATCTGTCCTGTACTATTATTCTAGGTGTTTTATTTATGGGAATGCAATTCTATGCCTGGCAGATACTTGTACAGCAGGGAGTATATTTTGTGAACTATAACGCCTCACAATCATTTATATATGTATTTACAGGATTTCATATAGCGCATATAATTGCCGGACTAATTATGCTCGTAAATTCGTTATACGGAGTTGTCAAAAACATTCCTCAGGTACGCAATTTATTCCGTCTTGAAACAACTTCCATCTTTTGGCATTTTATTGATATTTTATGGATTTATCTATATGTTTTCTTACTTTTGAACCAATAATAAACCTTTACACCCGCTTAAATGAGTTCTATTGTATCACCCATAGACGAAATAAAATCTGACCCCTGGAGTGGTGGAAAGTCACCTTTTGCCGTTGAATATGGCAAGCTTATGATGTGGTTTTTTTTATTGTCAGATGCTTTCACTTTTTCTGCGTTTTTAATCTATTATGGTGCGCAAAGGTTTAGTAAAATGACCTGGCCGGATCCTGATATTGTATTTCAATCTATACCCGGTATCGCTGATCATGGCTTTCCACTCGTTTTTGTGGGAATCATGACGTTTATTTTAATTATGAGTTCAGTGACCATGGTTTTGGCAGTAGAAGCCGGGCACCGTAATTCAAAAAAAGAAGTAGTCTGGTGGATGGTTGGGACAATTATTGGTGGGATGATGTTCCTGGGTTGTCAGGCTTTAGAATGGTCACATTTATTTCATGAAGGTTATTGGTGGGGCGCATTTCCTGCCTCTTACACTGGAATTGACAGCATCGGAGCATTGCAGTTTTCCAATTTATTTTTTACGATCACCGGGTTTCATGGGTTTCATGTATTTACGGGTGTGCTGATCAATATTATCATTTTATTAATGACTGTAACCAACGTATTCACAAAAAGGGGCAGTTACCTGATGGTTGAAAAGGTTGGACTTTACTGGCACTTTGTAGACCTTGTTTGGGTGTTTGTATTTACATTTTTCTATTTAGTTTAACTCTGATAAAAGAAACAGATTATGTCTGCAGAAAAAACCAACGACCATGTAGAACATGCCGATGAGCATGAGGGAATGACGAGAAAAAAGATCTGGCAGGTTTTCTTTTACCTTTTGGGGATAACAGCTATCGAGTTTTTTATCGCTTTATTTCTTTTACCCAAAGGCTACATCGGAAAGGGTATAGGTAACTTTTCATATATCATACTAACACTTGTAAAGGCGTTTTATATTGTTGCGTATTTTATGCATTTGAAATTTGAAAAATTAGCTTTAAAAACTGGAATTACTGTTTCGTTAATTTTTATAGTTTACTTTATTATTTTAATGCTTACTGAAGGTTCATACCTGAACGTTCATATGAATTAATGAAATTCCCCTCTTTCCCAATAAAAAAAGTAGTTGTTCTGGTAATAATGCTTGCCGTTCCGGGAATACTATATTATCTACTTCAGGAAAAGGGTAAGAACAGGTACAAACCACTTGGATTTTTTGGACCCAAAGAGCTTGCTTCATCTTTTCATACAAAAAGAGGTAAGAAGATACAGGATACCTTATATCATACAATCCGCCCCTTTTCTCTACCAAATCAGGATAACATATTAGTTAAATTTCCGGCAGACAGCGCCCAAATAACAGTTGTAAACTTCTTTTTTACACGTTGTACCAGCTTTTGTAAAGCGATGAATAACGAAGTGGCAAGAGTAAATCAAATTTTCGGAAAAAATCGTTTGGTGCGGTTTTATTCTATAAGCGTAGATCCTGAATATGATAATCCAAAAGTGTTATTGGAATATTCGAAAAAGTTTGATGAAAAGTATTCTAACTGGCAATTTCTCTCTGGCAAAACTGATGTTGTTTATAGACTTGCAAAAGAAGATTTTTTAGTTGATGCACTAAAAGATACGACAGAAAAAAATAATTTTATACATAGCCCAATGCTAATACTTGTTGATCCTCAAAAGCGAATCAGAGGCTACTATGACTCTGCTAACAAGGAGGATGTTGACAGATTATCTGACGAAATTAAATTACTGATAACTGAGGAACTTAGAAATGTTAAAGATCGATAAACCAGCTAAATATGACTGATAAAACTATTTTCAGACTGATTCTTGGGCTTTCAATATTTGTTTTTATTGTAGTGTTAATATTGCAGACGAATGTTTTAAATATATTTCCTGATAAAACCTTAATTCCCTCATGGGTTTTCATGCTTCCGGCACTAAACGCAATTTTAAACGGAATGTGCAGCATTCTACTTTTAGTTTCATTGTACTTTATTAAGAGAAAACAAATTAATGCGCATAAGAAAATAAACATCACAACTTTTATATTATCCTCACTCTTTCTTGTCTCTTATATTATTTTTCATTCTACCGGAATAAAAACTACTTACGGAGGTACCGGATTTATCAGAACAGTGTATTATTTCATTTTAATAACGCACATCATTTTGGCAGTGGTTGTTTTACCACTGGTATTATTTAGTTTCCAAAAAGGGCTTCAAATGCAGGTTGAGAAGCATAAAAAGTTAGTTAGATGGAGTTATCCCATCTGGTTATATGTAACTATTACAGGTGTAATTGTGTACATAATGATTTCTCCATATTATTCCTTTTAAAGCCGGTTTTGTATATTTGTAGTGCCTTTTGGAAGGTTACCGCAACGTTATGAAAACCTCAAAAATTATATTATTTGTGCTTTTTTTTTCAGTTATATTTTTCTCCTCAATAACAAGCAACGCCCAATGTTCTATGTGTGCTTTGAGTGCTGAAAATTCTGTTCAAAATGGAAATACGCAAGGTAGAGGTCTCAATTCGGGTATTTTATATCTGCTTGCGGCCCCTTATATTGCCATAGCAGGCGTTGGATTTGTATGGTATAAAAAATACCGGCGTAAAAACGTGCGTATTGATATTAAAGATGAAAAGATCAATCTTAATTAGATTAGATCCGCATTTAATACCCAATGATAGAAGTCAATACTTTTAATTTTTTGCGTGATCTGGCTGCCCATAACGATAGGGAATGGTTTGCTCTAAACAAAGAAAAACACGATATAGCAAAAGAGAATCTTATTAATTTTACTTCAAAAATTATTACGGGTCTTTCTAAAATTGATAAAGCTATTCCGCCGGATATCAACCCTAAAAACTGTGTCATGCGGATTTACCGGGACGTCCGTTTTAGCCTTGACAAAACCCCATATAAAACTAATTTTGCTGCTGGCATTTCTCCAAATGGGAAAAACTTTAACGGTCCGGGATATTATCTGCACATCAATCCTCAAGAATGTTTTATCGCAGGAGGTTACTGGATGCCTGAAGTTAATCACTTAAGGCTTATTCGCCAGGAAATTGATTATAATCCCGCAGTATTTAAAGAAAGCCTAAAATTGCTGAGCAAGATAAATCCAAAAGCTTGCCTGGATAAAAATCATACATTAAAAACCGCCCCTAAAGGTTATTCTCCAGATCACCCCGAAATAGAATTTATTAAACTTAAAAGCTTTACCGTAACCGTCCCAATAAAATATAGAGAGTTGATGGCGCCAGGGGCAGAAACGAAAGTTTTAAACGGATTTGCGTCAATCTATCCATTTATATTATTTTTACGAAATGCTTTATCTCACTAAATTTAAAATGCAAAAAATCTACCCGTTTGGTATTTTAATATTCATTATTTCCCTAAGTTCTTGTGTGGTTTTATCTCCAAAAAAATACAACGCCCTATTAGCCCAAAAGGATTCTCTAAGTTTGGGTTGGGAAAGTTCAAGGGCAAGTTTTGAAAGTTTGCAAGATGAAGCCGGGCGTTTAAGGGCTGACACCAGCCGTATGAATAATCGCCTTGCTGAATTGGAAAGTAAATTAACAGGCCTGGATGCGAATTACGCTTCACTGCGGTCCAACAGCTCTACAGAAATTAATAAATTAGCAGATGATCTAAGGAAACGGGAAGCAAGGCTTACCGAGGTTGAAGAAATTTTGCGTAAACGCGATGAAGCGGCAAATGCGTTAAAGAATAAACTTTCGGATGCATTATTGGGATTTAAACAAAGTGGCCTGTCCGTTGATATTAAGAATGGGAAAGTATATGTATCCCTTACAGATAAATTGTTATTTGCTTCCGCAAGCATCATTATTGATGAGAAGGGCAAACAAGTTTTACAGGAACTGGCCAAAGTACTGAAGACACAGCCTGAAATTAATATTTCTGTAGAAGGTCATACAGATAATCAGCGTGTGGTTAACCTGGGGCAGATTAAGGATAACTGGGATTTAAGTGTTTTAAGAGCAACTTCAGTTGTACGATACCTTACCGACGATCAGAAAATTGAATATAACAGGATTACGGCTACCGGAAAAGGAGAGTTTCAGCCCTTAGCACCGGGAAACTCTGCCGAAGTGAGAAGCCGTAACCGCCGCATTGAAATTGTACTTTCGCCCAAACTGGATGAGCTTTACAATCTGATTAAATAATTATCTGTCAGAATGGGCTTGTAAAACCTTTAAACTGTGTCAACAATTTATCCTTATCAGATAAGATCAGATTTTTGGCATCAATTCCCCAATCTATATTTAAATCCGGATCATCCCATAAAGCACCTATTTCTAATTGCTTGTTATAAAGATTAGTGACTTTATAAGTAAAAATGGTTTCGTCTTCTAAAGTTAGAAACCCATGTAAAAAACCAGGAGGCACCCAAAACATTTTGTGATTTTCTCCGGTTAAATTTACACTTACATGTTTACCATACGTTGGGGAGCCTTTACGTATATCAACAGCCACATCTAAAACACTACCCTGGATTACACGAACTAACTTACCCTGTGCAAAAGGTAAGTCTTGAGCATGCAAACCTCTTAAGGCCCCTTTCTGCGATAGTGACTGGTTATCCTGAACAAAGCTCACATCGATACCAGTTTCAATAAAAGAATTTTGATTGTAACTTTCATAAAAATAGCCCCGATTATCATTCCATATTTTAGGTTCAATAATATATAACCCTTCAATAAATGTTTCTGTAAATGTCATTTTCTAATCGATAAATTGCATTAAGGTGCGATAGATAACAAACTTATCAGAAAAACGGGACGGATATGAAGCCCTTAACGCGGGAGCAAATTGGAGTATATATAGATCATACTTTTCCTGGGTTTCAGCGACATATTGAATACAATAGGTAATTCCTTCATTTGGTGAGTCGAGCACTTTAAGTAATCTGCTGGATACGAAACAAGAAGTTTTCATCACTTCCGGAATGTGTTGCTGTTGCACCCAATTCAGCCAGTCTGTATGAATTTCATCATCTAAAATTACCGTCACGTTATATAAAATCATAGGGGTAAATATAAAAATTATGCCTGTTTAAATTTATTTACACACTTTTAAACTTATCCAATTTTATCTCCACGCAAGTACCTAAACCGTTTTCTGGCTTCTACCACGTACAAACTTCCCGGGAAGTCAGTAATAATTTTTTGATAATATTCTTTGGCCCTTGCATTGTCTTTCAAATCTTTTTCATAAAGCTCTCCAAGCATAAATAACGCATCATCAGCCCATAAATCGAAAGAATAATCTTTAATAATTTTTTGAAGTTCGGCAGATGCGCTTAATAAATCTTTTTGCTTTAAATGTATCTTAGCTTTAGCCATTAAAATATCATCAGATAAAGAGTTTAACGGAAATTGCAGTTGAATACTATCAAGAATTAACATGGCCCTTTCAGGCTGATTCTTAAACATGAACAGGTTTGCCTTTGAATATAATTTTAAAGCTATTGTATCTGTTTCATTTTGTAAGTTGTCTGAAATTAACAGTTCTAAATTTAAAGCATCATTCGCGTATAATTGAGATGTAGAAGCTTTAAGTATATTTAATTGTGCTTTTGCCCATAAATAATCTCCCTGGAAATAAGATAATCTTGCATTTTTAAATTTAGCTTCCTGTCCAGAAGGTTCATCAGCGAATTGCTTTTCTACCTGCCCATATATTAAAGCTGCTTCCCAAACTTCGCCCGTTAAAATGTAAATATCACCGAGTTCTAATTTAGTAGAAGCTAATATAGCAGGTGGTAATCCGTTTATTTTTAATAAATTTTCCAGTAAAGTTTCAGCTGAGGTAGTTTTTTGAAGATAATAGGCCTGTAAATTTGCAAGTTGACGTATGGCAAAAGCAGTTCCTGAAGTTCTACCAAATTCATCCAACAGAAAAATATACTCTTTCTCAAGGGTAAGTAATTCGGTTGTGCTAAATTTCCCTTCTGTAAGTAAAGTGCTTTTAACATTTAACTGATCAATTTTTGCAGGAATGTAATACCGGTTTTCTGAGCCTTTGCCAACCAGATAGTCAAGAGCTTGCAAAGCCTGATCAAAGGCGTTGTTAGATGTTAAAATCCTTGACAAAGTTAAAACTCGTTCTCCATCTTCTTTAAGCCTGCGGTCTAAAGCTAGAGTTTGCCGTAACGCCATGTCGAAATCTTTTTGCTGAATGTATTGCCAGGTTAAAAGTTCTGAATAAACTATATTTTGAGGATCTTTTTGCAGGCGGCGTAGTAAAGCGGATTTTAAAAGATCGTAATCTGCGTTATCTTCAAATAGATTGGACAACATATTTTCTGCTTGTACCAATGCTTCCGGGGAAGTTTCCAAAAGCAATAAATATTCTTGAATGAGCATGATTTTATCTTTTCTAAAGCGATAAAGTCCTATCAGATCAAAAATAAATGCTTTTTCATCTGCTAAGATTTTTCTCCCGGCTTCAAAGGTTTTTATTGAAAAATCATAGGCTTCTGCACGATAAAACCCGGTGGCCAATTCCCTGATGGCTGTTTCGTTTTTGGGTACTTTATCAATCAGATCAGCGTAGAATAAGTTTGCTTTATCTTTTTCTCCCCGTTGCTGCAATGTTCTTCCAACATCAATTGCGTATATATAATTATGTGGAAAAGCTTTTAACTGACGGCGGGCAAGTTGTTCAGCCTCATTAAAACGTTTCAGACTTAACAAACTGCTAAAGTACGGATCATAATAGGATACGTTTTTTGTCTGTGAAAAAATTCTCTGATAAATAACCACCGCTTTTTCAAAGTCCCCGGATTGATAATACTGGGCAGCCAAGGCCGCTTCATTTTGTTGAGCAAAAGAAGCATGCAAACCCAGAACACAAAATATTAATAAAAATAATTTAAGCATAAATAAAGGCAGGCTTAAAAACGGTTTGAATTTATAAATTATATAGCACTAATAAATTTCATAAGATATTCTAAAGCGTGTATTTTAAATGTTACTATCCAATTTATTGTTTCATTAATGGTTTAAGTACTTTACGTTGCCGCGTAAGGGAATATTATTTTAGAGTTGTAAAAATACATCCAGTAAGCTTTAAAACACGAAGCAAATTTCAGTTTCTGTTCAATTTTGATTAGTAAGGGGATAATGAGAATTTTTTATATTGTGTTTATATTGTTTACAGTTTTGCAGTTAATCGCCTGCGACGGTGAAAAACAGATTCGAATAATACCTGTTGAAGATTTTTTTAAAAATCCGGAAAGATCCGGTTATTTGATTTCTCCTGACGGACAGTATATATCCTACTTAAAACCTTACAAAAACAAGTTAAATATTTTTGTTCAAACACTTGACGGAAGAAATGTTACCCGCATTACTTCCGATACCAGTCAAAACATTGGTTATTACTTTTGGGCTAATAACCAGAATATTTTATACCTAAAAGATATTGGCGCCGAATCTGGCGTAAGTCTTTTTGTAGTAAAAAAAGACGGAAATAATAATCGCAATCTTATAACCTATCAAAATTCGAGGATGCGGCTAATAACCAAATCCCAGGCTTACAACAATAAAATATTGGTTGAACTAAACAAACGCGACTCCACTGTTTTTGATGCGTATAGATTAGATATCAATACAGGCAAACTCTCTTTGCTGGTTAAAAATCCGGGTAATTTTACCGGGTACTTTGCAGATTACAATGGTGCGTTAAGACTTGCTTTAATGAGTGACGGAGTTGATGAAACGTTACTATACCGCAATTCAGAAAAAGATGCCTTCAAACCAATTGTTAAAAATAATTTTAAAACTTCAATTTCTGTTCTGGGATTTAGCAAAGATTCCTGCATTTATATTCTAACGAATCAAAATCGTGATAAAAAAGCACTGGTAGAATTAAACTGCAATACCGGCAAAGAACATCGTGAAATTTACAGTCATCCACAGGTTGATGTTTCAGGAGGAGGTTTTTCTGAATCTAAACATAAGATGTTATATGCAGGTTTCCAAACCTGGAAAAATGAAAGAAGTTATCTGGATAAGGAGACGAAAGAGATGTACAAGAACCTTGAAATATTACTTCCAGAAACTGAAATCAAAGTTATTGACCAGGATTCAGCAGAACAAAAATTTATAGTTCAGACCTTCACAGACCGTAACCCGGGTACGTATTACTTATATTCTCTCAACGATCAGAAACTGCAGAAATTAAGTGACGTAAATTCTTCGTTTACAGAAAATGACATGGCCTTAATGCAGCCAATTACTTATAAATCAAGAGACGGGCTTACCATTAACGGTTATTTAACCCTCCCGGTTAATAAGGGGCAAAGGAATTTACCGATTGTTGTACTGCCTCACGGAGGGCCATCTTCCAGAAATATCTGGGGATACAATGCCGAAGTACAGTTTTTTGCAAACCGAGGCTACGCTGTATTCCAGGTTAACTATAGAGGATCTACCGGTTATGGAAAATCATTTTGGATAGCAGGTTTTAAAGAATGGGGAGGTAAGATTCAGGAAGATATCACGGACGGCGTAAAATGGCTGATTAGCGAAGGAATTGCCGATCCAAAAAGAATAGGTGTATACGGGTCGGGTTTCGGGGGTTTTTCAGCATTGCACGGATTATGCTTTAATCCAGATTTATATCGCTGCGGTGCTTCCTATTCTGGCATGACTAATTTATTTTCTTATTTAAAAGGTGTTCCTCCTTATTATAAACCCTATCAGCAAATGTTTTTTGAGATGGTTGGAAACCCGGAAGCAGATGCGGATTATTTCAGAAATACTTCTCCGGTTTTTCATGCCGATAAAATTAAAGCACCTGTATTAATTGCTCAGGGAACTAAAGATGCGAGGGTGAATGTAAATGAAACCAATCAGTTTGTATTAGAATTAAAAAAGAATAATATTCCTGTTACTTATATTTTAAAAGAAGGTGAAAGGCATTTTTTTAGGAACCCTGAAAACAGGATCGAATTGTATAGACAACTTGATATTTTTTTTACAAATAACCTTAAGAAGTATTAATAATAAATGAAAGGGGAGAAGCATCTTTACCGAAAAAATTTTACGCTGATAATTATCTTTCTTATTCTAACTTCTTTTTTTCTGGTTATTGGCTTGCTGTTGGCCTATAACTTAACAACAAAAAATGTTGAGAACGAATTTTCATCAAAAAAGATTGATGTATTAGACCAGACCCTCGCTTCCTATAATAATTTCTTTCAAAACAAGATTCCGCAAATTTCTTTTTATCAAGGGTTTCTTGATTCCAGCCTCGTATCCAAATACGCAGACACCATTCTTTTTAACTTCCCCTTTGTAGAAAGGCTTGTGTTTTACGATACCAACATTAGTAATCATCAAATACTAGATGGAATAAGGGTTAATAGTTTTTCGATGGGGCCAAAAACTGTTTATCAGTTTGGACGCGAAATGCCTGCCGATTCTATTGTGATGTTTAAAGATTCAAGTTCTGTTGGCCTTTCCTTAAATGCGGCGGATGAGTTTAATAAAATGGCTGTAAAATTTGCCGGGTTTATTGAATCGGCGGACACCACAAAAGCCCTAAGTAGTGAGGATATTTTTAAAATAGCTTACAATATAAGTTCCGGAAAGATTACGTATATGAACATCCCGCGGGCGGAAGAATTACGGATATTTAAAGACCTGATGTTTAAAGACCAAGATTCATCTTTGGTTTATGAACAGGATCTCATCACCTTTTTTTTAGATCCCTATCAATTAAAAATTAAAAATACGCATCCCGAGTTGTATGCCAACATAGTTATTAAGCCGCTTGTTTACGAATCATTGGATAATAATCCGGGTGAGAATGTTACTGAAACACCATTACCCGGAGCATTGGCAGATTACAAACTTTATTTCAGCTCACATAAGGGATTTTTAAAACATGAGATAAACATTCGTTTTTTACCTGTAGCCATCAGCTTGTTAATTATTTATATAACATTAATACTGATAGCTTATCTAATTTTCAGAAATCTTCACATTAATAGTAAGATGTTTGAGCTTCAGTATGATTTTATTAATAACCTGACTCACGAATTTAAAACGCCCGTGAGTGTAATTAAAATAGCGGGCAATAACATTAGGAGTGCTAGGCAACTATCAGATAGAGAAAGGTTGCATTATGGAAAAATTTTAGATGAAGAAGCAGATAAGCTGAACGATATGATGAACATGTTATTGTCCTTTACTCAGATTGAAAATAAGGCAATTAATCTTAAGGAAGAGACTATTGACATGGAAACATTTTGCCAAAATATTATTGATGCCTACCAAATAAGATACCCTGCCTTTATTATAAGATACAGAATTGAAATGGCGGCATATTTTAAAGGAGATCCTGTTTTGCTGAGAAGCATATTTCAAAACCTGATTGATAACGCTTATAAATATTCTTTCCATGAAAAAAAAGAACTTGATATTTTAATTGAGAAAGTAAAAAAAAATATTGTGTTTACATTTACCGATCAAGGAATTGGTATCAAGGCATCAGAGTTAGAAAATATATTTAAGAAGTTTTACCGGATACAGAGTCAGTACAATCAGCAGGGCAGTATTGGGCTTGGTCTTGCATTTTGTAAAGAACTGGTTAATTTTATGAAAGGAACTATTGCGGTGCGAAGTGTGGAGGGAAAAGGTTCTGAATTTAAAATTATATTACCGATGGTTAATGACTTATCGGTTGCTAAACATTAATTCATTCCGGAAAATGATTCGCAAATTAAATTTAAACTGGTAGAAGTAAAAAGCCCCCGTGTTTATAGGGGCTATTAAGGGATGGGAGGAGTCCGTTAATAGATGCACCTTAACTGATTTTCAAATTTTAACCAAATTTTAACCTATTATGCAAAAAGAAATAAAGATCGCGGTTGTAGAAGACGATGAAAATCTACGTTTTTTAGTCGTTCACCGTTTGCGATCTGAAGGCTATAAAGTGCTTGAAGCCGCCGATGGGAGGGCCGCCGAAGAATTAATTATGGAAGAAAAACCGGATATAGTTCTTCTTGATTGGATGTTGCCTTATAAACAGGGCTCGGAGGTTTGCCAGGCAGTGAGAGAAAAAGGATTTGATAACCTGATCATTATGACCACGGCAAAATCTCAGGATGTTGATAAAATTGATGCGTATAGTTTTGGAGCCTCTGACTATATTACCAAGCCATTTAGCATGGATGTGTTAGTGGCTTTAATTGAAAATAAGGTAAAATATTCAATTAACAACGAAAAGTCGGAGATGCATAAGTTTGGTGATATGGAGCATCATCCAAACACGCATTCACTAATAAAAGATGGAAAGAAAACGGAATTGACTATTTTAGAAAATAGAATACTGCTGTATTTTTTAAAGAATGAAAATAAAGTTATTAACCGGGATGAACTGATGATGGTAGTATGGGGCTATAATTCTGATGTAAACACACGTACGCTTGATATGCATATTGTGCGTTTGCGAAAGAAAATTGAAGATAACCCGGACAGGCCGCACTATTTACAAACCATAAGAGGAGTTGGTTACAGGTTTGCCGCGGAATAATGTTTTAAAGTAGTACCAGGCCGGATAACAATAAAATTAAATATTGAAGAACAAGTATGCCATCAAGATAGAGAAAATAATAATATTCGTTTTTCACGAAGTTTGAACGGAAAATTAACCATCCCGATAATAAAATGGTTATTGCCAAGGCAAAGAAGTTTTTGTCAAAAGCCTCACTGAAAAGAAAAAGCAGTACCAGGTAGGTCAGGAGTAAAGCCTGACAAAATAGATAAGCCTTTTTTTCTCCTAACATAACCGGAATTGTTTTTAACGCAACACTCTGATCCTGAAAAAGATCCCTGATATCAAAAGGAATAGTAAGTGCAGCTATCAGTAAAAATCTTTTAGCAACAAGCAATATGGTTTCACGTGTTGATATAGAAAAACCTATGCTTGTTTCCATTTCTATAATGGGTAGCAATACCGTGCTAAATGACCAAACCATTGAAATTAAAAAGAGCTTTATGCCTGGGATATTTCTTAACCCAAATTTTTTATCATGAAAACTGAATATAGGTATTCCGTATGCCAGGGAAACTAAACCCAAAAAAACCAACAAGATCTGAGATGTGATAGACAAGAATAGAAGAAGCGGAATTAAGGATAGTAATGAAACTATGGTTACCGAGATCATCAACCGGTAATGAGAAAAAATCCACTTTACTCTTCTGAGAGGAGATTTACGCGGATTTTCCGGTTTTGATATTAAGATGCAAAAATTATACTGCGCAAGCGTAGCGAAAAACAACACAGCTAAAATGGATTTTGCCGGCTTTACACCTAAGAGCTGGTAAGTTACCAATCCCTGGGCAACCGCACACAATGCAATAAAAAAGTTGCTGAATAATAAAAAATCAAGGATAGCCCTGAAGTAGCTACTTATTCTTGAGTTCATTATATAAAATTACATCCGCCATAAACCGAAGTTTGTGAACAAATTTTAAACAGAATTAAGATCTGCGTAATTCAAATATCGTAATTTCAGGCTGAATTCCAACCCGGCCCGGATATCCTAAAAATCCGTAACCTACATTTACATATAACTGCTGATTTTGTTCTTTATAAAATCCGGACCATTCCGGATAAATATATTGAACAGGGCTCCACTTAAATTTTTCGGTTTGCACACCAAATTGCATTCCATGGGTATGGCCGCTAAACATGGCATCAATTTGAGGAAACTCAGGTAAAACCTGGGCACGCCAATGAGAAGGATCATGGGATAACAATAGCTTAATCGCCATATCTTCAGTATTTTTTACAGCCAGGTCTAATCTCCCGTGTCTGACAAAACGCCCTGATCCCCAATTTTCTATGCCGATAACCGCTATTTCCTGACCATTTATTTTTAAAACACGATTTTCGTTCATTAATAAATCCCAGCCCAAATTTTTATGGGTGGATATAACATTCTTTAAATTTTTTGCTTTTGCCGGTGATGGATCCTTACCAAAATAATAGTCGCCATAATCATGGTTCCCGAGCACAGAAAAAACGCCGAGAGGGGCTTGTACCTTTTTAAAAATATCCTGGTAATCTCTCATTTCAGATGCTAAATTATTTACCAGATCGCCTGTAAAAAAAATTAAATCAGGTTTTTGCGAAAGCAATAGTTCAACTCCGCCCAAAACAGCTTTTTGATTATAAAAACTTCCTGAATGAATGTCTGAAATCTGGGCAAGGATTAAACCTTCAAAACTGGAAGGGAGATTGGGTAGAATCAGCGTTCTTCTGGTCACTTTATAATCATAAGCTCCTGAAACAATTCCATAACTTAATGATGCTAAAGGTATTGCGGCAACAACTAAACCTGCTTTTAAAAGAAATTCTGAACGTGGGATTGTTGTTTCAGTTTGCTGCTGAGGATTTTTTAAACCAAGTTTTGTATGAAGAAATTTTCTTTTAATCCAGATTAAGCCCCGGCGCAGATCATCCGTTAACAAAAACAATAAAAAGAAAATTTTACTGACAAACGTTAAGAAAAAGGCAACTAGTATAATGGCTCTCACCATTAATCTAATATTGAAATAGATACTTAAAAATACACTGGCGATGAGTAATATGGAGTAAAGCCAAAAAAGATTCCTGACAATTTGATGCTTTCTGGTGTTTGATTTAAAAAATATAGAACCTATAGATCTGTATATATAAAAATCAATTATCAACAATATAGCGCTGATGAAAAGCAGCATGTAAATTCTGTCGCCCATTAAAACAAATAATCCTGGTAAGCAATTGTAAGATAATTTGAAATATTTTTTTTAGTATCTTCCTTTTTCGTCATTGTAATCGTCTTCGTCGTTCCCAAATTCTGTACTGAAAAGGCTGTTAAACATGTCTGAAAAAGCAAATCCGTTGTCAAGAAAAGATTTGCTAACCTGCGAAAATTCGGCAAGCCCATGCAATAGAAATTCCATTAATAAAAGTTGCTGGTTTTCGCTTAACCGTGGATGAAATTCTTTGACAACTGACTTTAATCCAGGAACTTTTAATAAAAGATTTTTGTAGTCTTTGCCAGGAAGATCATCCAAAACATTTACTGAATTACCGGAGCCAAACCAATTGATTATTTCAGTATACGGGCTGGCATTTTTAGATTTTTTAAGCTTCTCCGGATCAGGAAAATAGGTAATCATCAAAGTTTTTATAGCCTTGCCAACCAATATATTGGCCACTTTTGCAGGCCCTTCTAATTCGCCTTCATATACCAATTCAATTTTTCCGGTGATGGCCGGAATCACACCTAAAAAATCAGAAATACGAACAGAGGTACTTTGTTCGCCATTAATTAGCATGCGTCGTTCGGCATTGCTAATTAAATTTTCAAACGCGGAAATAGTTAACCTGGCTGATACGCCTGATTTTTTATCAATATATTCAGAATTACGGGCTTCAAATGCAATTTGTTCTACCAAATCTTTAACCAATCCGTCGGCTTCAATGGTATCAATTTGCTGTTTTGTTAACGATGCTTCCTGTTGTGTAATTTTTCTGGAAATTTCTACACTTCGTGGGTAATGAGTTAAAATCTGACTTTCAATACGATCTTTAAGTGGTGTAACAATGGCTCCACGATTGGTGTAATCTTCGGGATTTGCCGTAAAAACAAATTGAATATCCAGTGGAAGCCTTAATTTAAAACCACGTATTTGGATATCTTTTTCCTGCAATATGTTAAATAATGAAACCTGTATCCGGGCTTGCAGATCAGGCAATTCGTTGATGACGAAAATACCACGATGTGCTCTGGGAATTAAGCCATAATGAATAACACGCTCATCAGAATAAGTAAGTTTCATGGTGGCGGCTTTAATTGGATCTACATCTCCAATTAAATCCGCAACAGTTACATCAGGTGTAGCTAGTTTCTCCGTGTAACGTTCTGAGCGGTGCAGCCAGCTGATAGGAGTTTTATCGCCGTGGGTTTCTATAGCATTGCGGCCAAACCACGAAATGGGATTCAACGGATCTTCAAAAAGCTCTGATCCTTCAATATAAGGAACATATTCATCAAGTAAATTAATCATCAGCCTTGCAATCCGTGTTTTTGCTTGGCCGCGTAAGCCTAACAACAGGATGTTGTGTTTAGATAGAATAGCTGTTTGAAGATCAGGAATTACTGTTTCTTCATAACCTATAATTCCTTGAAAACCGGCTTCCTTATTTTTTAATTGCGTAATCAGGTTTTCACGGAGTTCTTCTTTTACAGAACGTGAAAGATAACCGGTTGCTTTAAGATCGGCTAAAGTTTTAATGTTATTTAATTTATTCATTCGTTTTAACAATCAAAAAGTAAATTCATAAGTTGCACTTGAAATGGTTTTGAGGATAACACATTTTAAGTAATAATATCAGTTGCACATCTGCATATTTCCACATTATCTATCTTACCGTTCTTCTCCTGTTTTTAATGTAATCTTCAAAAATGTATTCTCCAAGGCCGTTCAGCGAACTATAAAATGCTCTGCCCCCGTTAATTTCTGTAAATTGTCTTACAAACTGCTGTAGGTACGGATCTTTAGCGATCATAAAAGTGGTAATAGGAATACTTAGTCTCTTGCACTGCGCAGCCATACTTAAAGTTTTATTAACCACTTTACGATCAAGGCCTATACTATTTTTATAGTATTTGGTTCCTTCTTTTAAGCAGGTTGGCTTTCCGTCAGTAATCATAAAAATTTGTTTGTTATGAGTCTTTCTACGCCTCAGCAGATCAACAGCTAACTCAAGACCTGCGTAGGTGTTGGTATGATATGGTCCAACTTCCAGATAAGGCAAATCTTTTAAAGTGATAGGCCATGCATCATTGCCGAATACAACAATATCCAGAGTGTCTTTAGGATATTTTGTACTGATTAATTCTGCAAGCGCCATGGCAACTTTTTTAGCAGGAGTAATCCGATCTTCGCCATACAAGATCATTGAATGAGAAATATCAATCATTAAAACCGTTGAGGTAATCGTCTTGTAGTCTTTTTCCTCTACTTCCAAATCACGCTCTGTCATGGTAAAATCACCAATTCCATGGTTAACTTGGGCATTGTGAATAGAGGCCGTCATATCGATCTGATCCAAACTATCGCCAAATTGGAACTCACGCCGGTCAGCATTTTTTTCTTCGCCTAAACCGGAGATATTAGTATTATGATTTCCTTTTCCAGATTTTTTAAGTTTGCCGAATATCTCTTCAAGAGCAGACTGCCGAATGCTTTGCTCTGTTTTAGCGGTTATTTTATAGCCATCTTTTTTCTCATTGCCATCGTCCAGATACCCTTTCTTTTTAAGATCGTCTATAAAATCACCCATGCCATATTCGTCAGTAGTAAGATTATACTGTTTATCGAGCTCATTCATCCAGGCAAGAGCTTCATTAGCATCACCTGATGTATAATTAAGCAATTCGAGAAATAGCTTTAACAACTCTTCGAATCCGCCTTTAGGAAGATTATTTGGAATAAATTTCGAGAATCCATGTCCCCGCATAGTGTGCCTTTCTGTTTAAGTAACGAATTCTCAAAGCTAAAGGTTTTGATACCTGTGATTATTACAGCAGCTATTTTTTGACAATGAGATGGTTGTAGGCCACTTGATTAACAATTACCCTAATTAACATACTTTGGCACGTATTGCAGAAATTCTGCTTTGATCGTAATCCGGATTTGCACCACGGCTACTTGCTACAAAAGCGCCAATAGCACAAGCATTTCCAAGAATCAGGTCGGGTGTTTGCGAAGTGAGTATACCGGTTATAAAAGTGGCGAGAAAAGCATCGCCAGCTCCAACCGTATCAACAACCTCCACTTTATAACCCGGATGCTCATAAAATTGATTATTCATGTAAACTAAAGCACCCGCCCCACCCCTGGTAATACATATTGTTTTGCAGCCTAAGAAATCAGATATAAACAGGATTTTTTCCTTTTCAGTTAGATGAGCAAGCTCAGTTCCTGCCAGCATATCCAATTCTTCACTATTCATTTTAATAACATCAGACATCCCACCTAAACTTTTTAAATTGTTCATCTCAAAATGCGGAGCCCGAATGTTTACATCAAAAACTTTTAAAGCTTTACTTTTTAATAATCCGGTTAAAGTTTCTTTGCTGACTTTATCTCTGCAAACAAGGCTTCCAAAAACAATGACTGATGCATTCTTAGCTATTTTTATCAAAGGTTCATCTGGCTGTATCCGGTCCCAGGATACAGGGTAAGGAATAGTATAAGAAGCTTGTTGCCCGGGATCAAGCATGACGGTTACTGTACAGGTTGGCAAAGCATCATCAAACTGTATAAGTTCCGAAAAGAGATTAATTTCCTTTAAATAGATGCAAAGATCATCTCCGCTTTTATCCCTACCTAAACGGCTGGCCAAGATTGAATTTATTCCCTGTTGTTTCAAATGAGCAGCCACATTTAAAGGCGCACCGCCTGGTTTTTCCCCCTCAGGGAAGGTATCCCATAAAACTTCACCAAAGCATAATACCTGATTATTCATATTTAATATCTTTATTTTTAAATCTTTTACTGTGTAACTTCAAATTCATTTATTTGATGAAAATATAAAAATTTATGATCAGGAAAAGATTTGTTTTTTGTACATGTCTCATTCTGTTGGCAAGTTGCGGATTTGCTCAGGATAAGTCTGCTATACTTAACATACTTTACAACCAACGGAATGCCTGGAACACCGGGAACTTAAAAGATTATATGGAAACGTATTGGAAGTCGGATTCATTAATTTTTGTAGGGAAAAACGGGCCGCAATATGGCTGGGAGGCTACACTTAAAAACTACGAAAAATCTTATCCCGATAAGGCCGCTATGGGAATTTTAAATTTTGACATAAGGGAGATAAGATTAATTAATTATGAAAATGCCTTTGTTGTTGGTGCCTGGCGTTTAAAACGAGAAAAGGATGAACCTAAGGGTTTTTTCACTCTTTTTCTTAAAAAGATTAACGGTGATTGGAAAATTATTGCTGATCATTCCAGCTAAAAATCATAAAATTTCAGGCATAAAAAAAGCCTCTCGATTTGCGAAAGGCTTACAATTTTATTTGGATTTAGTATGACCACAGGTCATGTTCGCGGTTCATCAGTTCTTTTCTAATTCGTTCTGATTCATGTAGCCTGTCAATTCCCTGTGCGTAATCTTTTATCCTTAAATCTTCCGGGTTTGATTCCTTAACGATGTAACTGGCAAACAGGCGCTTCATAAATACATCATCATAACTCAAACCTGTAGCGTCGTTACGGCGGTTAACAACTTCTTTAGTAACCAGTATCTGGCGTATTTCTGGAAAGTAGATCCAGAAAGCAGGCTGATCATCCAGGGTTTGGCCGGCTGCCTTAACCTTTATCATTGGCGCAATACCAACAATACGAGGCTCAAAAACAGAGCGTTGTTTGTCAAAAATCCAATCTTCTTTTATCCTGAATTTAACTACACTATCCGGATTAAACTCACCAGCTTTTACCTGTGTACCGGTTTGGTTTCCTTCTTCATCAAATATGGGCACTAAAACGCTATCAGCAAATCTGCTCAAAGCTCCTTCAGGAGTTAAAATTGTAGAAAATTCATCTCCGTTAACATCTTCTTTGGTGCTGGTAGCATCGTAAGCCGTAAGTTCGCCGGCCATAACTGCTTCCGTTATGACATCAATTAAACGCCCTTTCGGAGATGCGAAAATTGAATTCATTTTATCACGCAAGTCTAATTCACGCCAAACTCTTTTACTAAACATCACATCCAGTTCTCTTAAATTCGCGTAGGGCGTAACCTTTGCACTAAGAATATTTGTTTTTTTGTAATACCCATCAACGGGCCTCTCAGCCGGTGTTGGCGTTGTGCTATTATTTAGATTAGGAGTCTGGGCAAAAGCCGCAGCACCTGAAATCAAAAAAGCTAAGGTTAATAAATTTTTTTTCATAAAACTAGCATTAATGTAGTGTATTAAGTATGTGCACGGCAAATCTCATTTTTAATTTGCTGTTAAAACTATTCCATCCAATTGCCTTTGAGTTCCATCAGGGCCTACGGCAACAATATTATCAAATATAACCCTTGTGCCGGGCGTAACGCCATTCATGGCCGCCTGCATTTGAGCACTTAACGTATTTCCGTTAGTTTGTAGTATGACCGCATCCGCACGGGGCTTGGCAATAACAAGGTTAAACCGGGTAACCTTAAACTTAGCATCAAAATCGAAGTTTTCAAGGATGGCAAATATTGCACCCTGTGATTTAATAATTACCGAACTAAGCGTACCCCCGGTCTTGCCTGCAAATTTTGCTTTAGGGTCTGGGATCCGTTTTATGCGAAAATCGGAGGATCCTATATTCTGAGTCTTGCCATTAATTTCTGCCGAAACATTCACCTTGGTGGCTCCGGCGGAACTAACACTAACTGTATATTTTCCGTTAGAGCCCGAAATACTTCCGTTGCTCATGCTAACACGCAGGTTTTCTTTTGGGATCCCTGGCGCAGAAACTGAAACCGGGTTGGGAACACCAATGTAAAAAACATTCATTTTATCCGGAGAGACCACAGCTGATGGCCGCGAAACCTGGTATTTTTGTTCCGCTGTTCTGTACTCTTTAACCGAGCCATCAGTTTGTTTTACTCTTACTGTTCCTATCCAGGAAAAAATTCCTTCACTTCCGGTATTGACCGAATAAGCACCTTTACCATCTCTTACCTGCAAATTACTTCCACCTACAGAAATTGAAGGATTAGACTTTGAATCATAAGCTGTTAAAAAAACTTCGGCAGTGTAAGGTTGCCCGGCTATAACATAAGAAGTGGGGGCCACCGCAACTGCGGCAAACTGATCAAGGTTTACAACTGCCTGATCCATTTTGCCTAATATTTTTTTTACCATTTCAGACTCTGCATTTTTGGTGTCAGCCTGAATTTTTGAAAGTGCCGTTATGGCTGCAGTTAAAGGAATTCCATCTCCAAAGTTTGTTTCAACCCAGGTTCTTCGAACGCCAGCCCTACTTTTTGGGTCTATTGCATTTAGTGAAAAATTAACCCCGCTGCGTTCTTTTGGATCTAACAATCCAAGCAATTTGGTACGGGTTTCGTTAATTTTGTTTTTTAAAATGTTCCCCCGTTTTTGATTAACCATTAAACGTGGCGAAATATCCAGATTGTCTCTTTTATTTACGTCCCCGGTATTCTCGTTAAATCCGTCGCCTTCTTTTATAAAAAGTTTTTTTAAGTCTTCTATATGAGTTTCCAATTCTCCTGCATACTGACTTGCCTTTTTAGCACGATCATAAATAGGTTTCGCTCTTACTGGCTCATCTTTAAGCTTTGTAGCTTCAAAAGATGCGAAGGTAGCGTCTACCCCGCTCTGTACATTTTGGGTGGAGGTTGTTAAACTATCTGTTAAATTTTTAAAGGCATCTAGGATAGAATCACTAACATTTAGTGCTACTAAACCCAGCAGTACCAGGTAAAGTATTCCAATCATTCGTTGCCTTGGGGTTTGTTTACCTCCAGCCATTTGTTACTTGCGTTAAAGAGTTTATAGTAATAAAAGAGTTTTGGATGGGGTTAAGCACGAGGCTGATTCATTGCGGAAAGCATATTTCCATAAATAGAATTTAACGATGACAGGTTCTTTGCCAGTCTGCCAACTTCTTCTTTAAACACTTTAGAGTCTTCCATAGATTCGTTAAAGTTTTGCATGGTTGAAGAAAGGTTCTGGTAAAATTTATTCATAGATTTTAAATGAGCGCTGGAATCCTGTAATTCTAATTCGTATACGGCATTTAAAGCAGAAAGATTCCTGGCAAGGTTATTCACCTGATCGTGATAAGCCCTGGAATCAACATTTGTAGCAGCCATTTCTGTTAAACTTCCGGTGGCTTTATCAAAAGCAACACTTAAGCCATCAAATTTCTCGTTCGCCACTTTTACTTTGTTTGTAAATTCGTTGGTTACACCCGATGCGTCGGACATATTTGAAATATTAGCAACCTTATCACTAAAACTGCGCAACCCCGTTCCTAAACTTTCTATCAAGTCAGGTCCAATCTTTGCATTTTCCATCATCTTATCTAAAGCTGCACTTGAGGATATACCTGACTGGCTCGAGGAACTGGATTTAGGAAGTTCGCCGCTAAAATCCTCGTCAAGTTCAGGATAAACCCTTGTCCATTCCGGGTCTTTTGGCTCCTGTTGAAATCCCATAACAAAGAACAGTATAGCTTCTGTTATAAGTCCGGCAGCGATCATCATTTCTCCACCTTTCCAGTGAAGAATTTTGAACATTAAGCCAACAATAACTACTGTTGCACCCCAGGATATTAAGGAATTAATACCCAGTTTAAATTTAGCTTTCTTAGCCATAAAAATTTGAAAATTAAGAGATTTTTAAAGTGAGTTTTTAGCGTTTGTCCCGAATATCACGTCCCTGGTATTTGGAAATACACCGGAACCCGATATAAGATTTGGCAGTGTCTTGATACTCAAACGTATTAGCGGAATTTTGAAGGAAATAACCAATATCTTTCCAGGATCCACCCCGTACGACTTTTCGTTTTAATACTTCAGGATCTTCGGCCCTGGCTTCATAATTAAAAGTTGGGTTCAAATCATGTACAAATGTAGACGCAGATTCATCGTACGCGGATGAGGTCCACTCGGCAGCGTTGCCGGACATGTTATATAAACCATAATCATTCGGATAGTAAGATCTTACATTTACAGTAAAAGTTCCACCGTCATCAATATAGTTACCACGTCCGGGCTTAAAGTTTGCCATTAAGCAACCTTTTGCATTGCGTATGTATGGTCCGCCCCATGGATAACTGGTGCCTATCCGGCCTCCCCGGGCAGCATATTCAAATTCCGCTTCAGTAGGCAA
>JACMND010000065.1 GCA_014378705.1 Pedobacter sp.
CCTCCGGAGAGGTGTCAGAGTGGTCGAATGAGCCAGCTTGGAAAGCTGGTGTACTGGCAACGGTACCGAGGGTTCGAATCCCTCCTTCTCCGCCATGACAAGAGTTTATACCCTATTCTAAGCAAGAGAATAGGGTTTTTGCTTGTCAAAAAGTCAATGAGGATATCGAAATGTATTTTAATTTGGGAATTAGTAATATCTTTTGTTTCCCTTTTGTCGCCATCAGGATAAAGTTAATCTGTGAGACTCTATTTAAAATTTTAGATATTTTTAAGGAGATTGCCAATCAAAACTTCCCAAATAAATTAAGATTTTCAGCATAAGCTTCGCTAACTGGGATTTTAAAACCTCCTATTGTTAACTGATGCCGCTCAATTTTATTGATCTTATCCGCAGCGGCAATATAGGAACGATGAATACGGATAAACTTCCCTGCTGGAAGCAGGTTTGCAGCTTCGCTAAAAGTCATTCTGGATAAGATATTCTTGTCATTTAAAGCAAAAGTTACGTAATTTCCAGCAGCCTCCAGGTACCTAATCTCATTGAAAAAAACTTTGATCTGTTCAAAGCCTGTCTTAATAAATAAATGGTCTTTTGTTGCATCAGAATTACGGTAATTATATAATTCATATGCTTTATTGCAGGCTTTAACAAAACGAGCCAGGGAAAACGGTTTAAGCAGATAATCAACCGCGTCAAGTTCAAAACTGGTTACCGCATGTTCTGAATAGGCAGTAGTAAATATGACCAATGGCTTTCTGTTTAAACTGTTAAAAAAATCTATACCTGAAATATCCGGCATTTTAATATCCAGAAAAATCAGGTCAACAGGTTCTTTCTGCAGAAAATCAAGAGCTTTAAAAGCATTTGTAAAATCTTCTTTCAGGCTTATAAAAGGCACTTTAGCAGCATGTGACCTAACGATATTTAAGGCAATTGGTTCATCGTCAATGGCTATGGCCTTTATCATATAAAATTTTAGTTATAAACTGGTTTACTTTAACTGAAGGGTGAGATGAATAAAAAATTCTTTCCCGGTTTCCCGGATAATCAGCTCATGTTTATGGCGGTATTGCAAATTTAAACGCTGTTTTACATTATCCAGCCCGATCCCGTTTGTATTTTTTTCAGGATCATTTTCGGGTCGGGCATGGATGCTGTTATGAACATCAAAGTACAAAGTATTTTCTTTGGTTTGCAGTGTTATTTTAATGTGGGATGGCTCTCTCATACTAATTCCATGTTTAAAAGCATTTTCAACAAAAGGGATGAGCATCATTGGTGAGATTTGCAGGTTACCTACCTGTTCTTCAATCTCTGCCTGTATAATAATGTCGGGGGATATATCGGTGCGAAGCCTTTGCAAACTAATGTAATTGTTCAAATATTCTGCTTCCCGGTTAAGGGAAATCCTATCCTGAACATTTTCCTGCAACATAAAGCGCATCATATCCCCTAATTTTTGAATTCCTTCACCGGTTCGGTCGGCACTTTCCTGTAATGCCGTTCCGTAAAGTGTGTTAAGTGCGTTAAACAAGAAATGCGGGTTTATTTGTGATCTGAGAAAATCAAAATTCGCGTTTGAACGCCCCAGTTCTGACTTTAACATATATAGTTCCTGGTCATTAGCTATTCTGCGTTTATAAACCACCCAGGATAACGGGGCGGTTATCAGCAACTGAAAACCTACATTGAAAAGATTGACTATTACACCTGCCTTGTCATCTTGAAATGTAAGAAGGGCGATAAATGTAATTGGTAAAATAGCCAGGACAGCGATAAACAAAACACGGCTTAAGTAATGAATAAAAGGTCTTTTCTTTTTTAAAGCATCCGGAATCAGTTCATAAAATGAATACCAGTAAATACCTATTCCAACCACAATAATAACGGACCAGATCGCAACTATTTCTCTATCGGAATTATTAATAAGCAGTAAAAAGGTACTAATCATCCAGAGAACAAACGCGATAAGCCCTTCACGGGAAACAATTTGGTACTTAGATTGGATAAGTTCTGAATTGACCAGTAAATACTGTCCGACAAACTTGATTACGGAGTACAAAATAAACATGAAAAACAGCCAGAGTGTATAAGCGAAGCTATTTTGAAAGATTTGCTCATACCCTTCATCTAATGTTTTGTATTTGATAAGAAGGAAGGCATTTAAATACGTCTCGGATGTTCCCCACACTAACCCAAATATTATGATAGATACTACAATCAGAAAGATACTTTTGATAACTGCCTGCCTTTTTATAATGCGTGGTGTGATATAAAAATTTAAAAACAGAAAGCTTCCGTAAAGAATAATAATCCTGCTTACCTGTGGGAAAAAGTAATTGATGTAAAAAGAGTATGGTGTTTTAAATTCTTCAAAGCCCCATTTATTGGTTGTCCACTGGCCATCAATATTGGCATCTCCTGCTTTGGCTACTAAAGAAAATATAGCAAAGACAAACATCGTGGTTACAGCCCAAAATTCAATCTTATTTAAATTAAGCGGGTTTTTAATAAAATCTTTCATTATCTGTTGTTTAGAAAACAATGATAGCTTAACAAATCTTTTACAACCATTAAATGTGACGGGATGCCTAAAATTTGTGACGGATAAATACTTTAAAATGTATTTAAAAATTATGTATCACAATTTTATGCTGGCGCAAGCATGCTGCTGGCTAATTACAAAAGTATATTCTGCAACTGGTAATCTGTGAGTAGTTTATGAACGTATGGAAGATTTAATGATTTTTTTAATGCAATCGCATGGTTTACATGGTGCATATCACTTCCTATAAAATCAATCATCTGGTGATCAATTAATTCTTCGGCTATTTTTTTTGAGTTTTTACCATAATGGCCAGTTAAAGAAATAGTATTTAATTGAAAATAACAGCCAGTTTCTTTAATTGAATGGTAACGCTCAACAGACTCAAAAAGATAGGGATAACGTTCTGGATGTGCCAAAATAGGTTTATAGCCTTTGTCCTGAATCTTTTTAATCATATCGGTTAGATTATGCGGATAATTCACGAAGGAAATTTCAAAAAGCAAAAATTCTCCGTTAAGCGTAAGCATATTTCCTTTGTCAAGCTTTGTTTCAAAGGTTTCATCAAGATAATACTCGGCCGCGGCTTCAACCTCAAAACTGATATTTTGATTTATAAGTGTTTTACGAAGTTCATTTAGGCCGTGGGTTATAATTTCCGGAGTATTACGATAATAATCAGCCATAATATGTGGGGTGGTTATTATTTTGCGAAAACCCATGTCCATAAAGGCATGTATTAAAGCGATTGAATGGCCCATGTTTTGAGCCCCGTCATCAATACCCGGTATTACATGCGAATGCATATCCACCCCGATACCAGAGAAATTTAGTGCCGGTTCCTGGCTTCCCTTTTTAAATAAATTAAACATCTAACGATCAGAATATTGCTCTTGGTAATAAAATTGATAATTACCTGATGTAACGTTGTTTAGCCAATCCGTATTCGCCAAATACCAGTCCACAGTTTTTCCAAGGCCTTCTTCAAACTGCAAGCTTGGTGCCCATCCCAACTCCTTTTGTAATTTATTAGAATCAATCGCGTACCGCAAATCATGGCCTGCACGGTCGGTAACGTAGGTTATCAGCTTTTCAGAGCTTCCTTCCGGGCGGTTCAGTTTTAAATCCATAATGTGGCACAACAACCTGATGAGGTCAATATTTGTCCATTCATTATGGCCGCCAACATTGAAAGTGCTTCCGGCTTTAGCCTGATGAAAGATGACATCAATTGCCCGTGCATGATCTTCTACCCATAACCAATCGCGGATATTTTCACCTTTTCCATAAACCGGGATTGGATTATTCTGTCGTATATTATTAATCGCCAATGGAATTAACTTTTCCGGGAAATGATGAGACCCATAATTATTTGAGCAATTTGAAATCACGGTATTTAAACCGTAAGTATCCTGATACGACCTCACAAAATGATCTGAACTAGCTTTGGAGGCTGAATAGGGACTGTGGGGGTCATATGCCGAGGTTTCTGTAAACAAGCCTTTCTCGCCTAAAGATCCGTAAACTTCATCCGTGGAAACGTGGTAAAAGCGGTGTTCTCCATAAGCACCCTTCCAGTTTTTAAGAGATGCGTTAAGCAAGTTAACGGTTCCGACTACATTGGTCATCACAAAATCAAGCGGATTACTGATTGAACGGTCCACATGAGATTCGGCAGCCAAATGAATAACGGAATCAAATTTTTCTGTTTTAAAAAGTTGATCTATAAACGCCGCGTCAACTATATCACCCTTTATAAAACGGTAATTTGGCTTGTGCTCAACATCTTTCAAATTCAACAAATTTCCCGCATAAGTAAGTTTGTCTAAATTTACGATATGGTATTCAGGATGTGAAGTTATAAAGCGCCTCACCACATGTGAACCGATAAAGCCGGCCCCTCCGGTGATCAGTATTTTTTTCATTGATTTTTAAGTAATAAAAACTTACTTCCAGAAGCAAGCTTATTTATATTATTAAGATACGATGAAGAATTTAAAAGGATGAACTACAGAGAATGCTCTTTAATATATTTTTCCCATTCCCAACCGGATCGCATCATTTCATTTAAATCTAACTCTGATTTCCATCCAAGCTCTACTGCTGATTTTGTAACATCACCGTAAATTTTTTCAATATCTCCGGAACGACGGGCTCCAATCTTATAATCTAACTTTACACCTGTAGCCTTCTCAAAAGCATTAATAACTTCTAAAACCGTACTTCCCTTGCCTGTTCCGATATTAAAAACATTGTAAGATTTCTCAGATTTACCATTCTCCATGTAATTTAACGCCGCCACATGTGCCTTCGCCAAATCTACTACATGAATGTAATCCCTGATGCAACTTCCATCGGGCGTATCATAATCATTTCCATAAACCGTAACAAAACCCCGTTTGCCAATCGCAGATTGAGTGATAAAAGGAACCAGATTTTGAGGTACTCCAATTGGTAACTCGCCAATTAACGCGGATTTATGGGCGCCAACCGGGTTAAAATATCTTAAAGCTGTAACGCGTAAATTCTTGTTAACCACCGCAACTTCAGCCAATATCTCCTCTGCTATCTGCTTCGTATTTCCGTAGGGTGATTCCGCTCGTTTTACAGGGGCATTCTCAGTTACCGGCAAAGCATCCGGTTGACCGTATACTGTACAACTTGAAGAAAACACAAAATTTATTTTCTTGTTGCTAAACGCTTCAAGTAGATTTATAAGTGAGTAAAAGTTGTTATGGTAATATTTTAGTGGTTTTTCCACCGATTCTCCAACCGCTTTATATGCGGCGAAATGAATTACGCCGGTTATGTCAGGATGCTGGTTAACAAAATTAGTTGTTGCTTTTTCATCACACAGATCAAAATCAAAATTTAGAGGTCTGATACCGGTAATCGCTTCAAGCTGATCGAGTATCTTAGGTGAAGAATTAGAAAAATTATCAACAATTAAAGGCTGATATCCAGCATTTATTAATTCTACAACTGTATGAGAACCAATGTAACCTGTGCCGCCGGTTACCAATATTTTTTTATCTGACATTTTTACTTATTGTAATATTTAAAGTCTTTATGCATGATTTCCTGTTCAGGTAAAGATTTAAAATAGTCGTATGTAATTTTCAATCCCTCTGCCCTGCTTACTTTCGGTTCCCAGTTTAATATAGCTTTGGCCTTGCTTATGTCCGGCTGCCGTTGCTTCGGATCGTCTGTTGGCAGCTCTGTATAAATAATCTTTTGATTGGTTCCGGTAAGTTTTATAATTTCTTCACAAAATTCTTTAATAGTTATTTTATCCGGATTACCAATGTTGACAGGTTGTGCGTAGTCAGAAAATAAGAGCCTGTATATTCCTTCAACCAAGTCGTCTACATAGCAAAATGAACGTGTCTGCGATCCGTCACCAAATACCGTTAAATCTTCTCCCCGAATAGCCTGACCTATAAATGCGGGCAAAACCCTTCCGTCATTTAATCGCATCCTTGGCCCATAGGTATTAAATATTCTTACAATACGGGTTTCCAGGCCATGAAAAGTGTGGTAAGCCATTGTAATTGCTTCCTGAAAACGTTTGGCTTCATCATAAACCCCACGCGGGCCAACCGGATTTACATTGCCCCAATATTCTTCAGGTTGCGGGTTAACTGTCGGATCACCATAAACTTCAGAGGTTGAAGCAATTAATAACCTTGATTTTTTTGCCCTGGCCAACCCAAGCAGGTTATGTATTCCCAATGAACCAACCTTTAAAGTTTGAATGGGAATTTTTAAATAATCAATCGGGCTCGCTGGCGATGCGAAGTGCAAAATATAATCCAAATCACCAGAAACGTAAACATATTTAGAAACATCATGGTTATAAAACTCAAAATTTTCTAGCTTAAAAAGATGTTCAATGTTTCTGAGATCCCCGGTTATCAGGTTATCCATAGCTATCACATGGAAGTCTTCTTTAATAAAACGATCACATAAATGCGACCCTAAGAATCCTGCTGCACCTGTAATTAATATTCGTTTCCGTGAAGTCATTTAAATTAACATGTTAAGCCTACAAACTAACACCTTTGTTAGATTAGATGGGGCTGGTTCTAGATTCTAATTCGCAATTACTTTTCGGCCAATACTGTTGTAATAATAACCACAATCAATCATTTTTTGCAGATCATAAAGATTTCGTCCATCAAAAATTACTTTTTGCTTTAATAAGGTTTCCATGCGATCAAAATCCGGGGTTCTGAAAACAGACCACTCTGTAACGATAATTAATGCGTCCGCATCCTGTAAAGCATCGTATTGATTAGCTGCATAACTAATTTTATCGCCAACAACTTTCTTTACGTTATCCATTGCTTCCGGATCAAACGCCACAATCGTCGCCCCATCTTTCAACAGTTCATCAATAATATATAGAGCGGGCGCTTCGCGGATGTCATCTGTGGCAGGCTTAAATGCCAGCCCCCAAATAGCGAATTTTTTACCGGTTAGGTTGCCGTTATAATATTTACGCATTTTTTCAACTAAAACTTTCTTTTGGATGGTGTTCACATCCATAACAGCGTTTAAAATTTTAAAGTCATATTGGTGCTCATTTGCTGACTTAGCCAAGGCTTGAACATCTTTGGGAAAACAACTTCCTCCGTAACCTACTCCCGGAAATAAGAAACGCTTCCCAATGCGGTCGTCTGAACCGATACCTCTTCTTACCGCATCTACATCTGCCCCAACCAATTCGCAAAGGTTGGCAATCTCGTTCATGAAAGAAATTTTAGTTGCCAGAAATGAATTAGCTGCATATTTTGTTAATTCAGATGAGCGCTCATCCATATAAATAATGGGGTTCCCCTGGCGCACATAAGGGCCATATAATTCTGTAATCAGTTTTTGCGCTCTTACACTTTTAGTCCCAACTACAACCCGGTCAGGTTTCATGAAGTCATCTACCGCGACTCCTTCCCGCAAAAATTCAGGATTGGAAACTACATCAACTTCCACGGAAGTATTTTCTTTAAACACCTTAATCACTTTATCTGCTGTTCCAACCGGAACAGTTGATTTTGTGATCACAACTTTATAATCCGTGATGATATTGGCAATATCTTTTGCCGCTCCCAAAACGTAGCTTAAATCTGCGGCCCCGTCCTCGCCGGGAGGCGTAGGTAAGGCCAGAAAAATTATTTTAGCGTCGGCAACTGCTTCTTTCAAGTTTTTCGTAAAGGTCAGCCGGCCTTCTTCAATGTTTCTATGAAATAAAACATCCAGACCGGGTTCGTAAATAGGAACTTTCCCATCACGCATCATCTGAATTTTTTCGTCGTTAATATCAACGCAAATTACTGAATTCCCAGTTTCGGCAAGACAGGTACCGGTTACTAAACCTACGTATCCAGTGCCAATAACAGCTATTTTCATTGTTATGGTAAATTAAATTAAGAGATTAAAGTTTAACTTGGCCGAAGATAAGAAAATATTTAAATGCTTTTTTTGTACAATCTTGGCATCTGGCTTTACTCATTATTTATACAAATTGCATCCTTAAAAAGTTCAAAGGCAAAAGCCTGGTTAAACGGAAGGTTACATATTTTTTCAAGAATAGAAAAGGAAGTTGACCTCAATTTTTCCCATATCTGGTTCCACTTCGCATCATTAGGGGAGTTTGAACAAGGACGTACAGTTTTAGAACAAATCCGTAAACTAAAGCCGGAAAGCAGGATCGTAATCACTTTTTTTTCGCCATCAGGCTATGAAATTCAAAAGAATTATCCGCTTGCGAATCACATTTTTTACCTTCCACTTGATACTGAAAAAAATGCGGAAAAATTTATCAGCCTGATAAACCCGGAGATGGCTATTTTCACAAAGTATGAATACTGGTACCATTATTTCAACGAGTTAAGAAAGAAACAGGTCCCGTTATATATTATCTCTGGTATATTCAGAAAAACCCAGCCTTTTTTTAAATGGTACGGCGGTTTGCACCGGAAGATGTTAAATTGTGTGAATTACTTTTTTGTACAAAATGAAGAAAGCAGAAACCTGCTTCAGAAAATAAATTTTTATAATGTTACGGTAAGCGGCGATACCCGTTTCGACCGGGTTTTTGAAAATGCAAAAAACCCAAAACAATTAAAAGAGATAGCGGAATTTTGCGGAGACGAACTGGTTTTAATTGCTGGAAGCACCTGGTTAGCGGATGAACAATTTTTATCGGCTTTGCCGGATAGATTTCCGGAATGGAAATTTATCATCGTACCTCATGAAATTGACCAAAACCGTATTGACGAGGTTAAATTGCTATTTGCAAACTGTATCCTGTTTTCTAACCTTCAAACTGCAACCTCCAACCGTCAAACTCTGATTATTGATAACATCGGGATGCTTTCTTCATTGTACCAATATGGAAATGTAGCTTACATTGGTGGAGGTTTTGGAGTAGGAATTCACAATACATTAGAGGCCGCGGCTTTTGGCTTGCCGCTAATTTTCGGGCCCAGGTTTCAAAAATTTAAAGAAGCTGTTGATCTGGTTAAAATGAAAGCTGCTTGCACAATATCCAACATTGAAAAGTTAAATATTGTTGCAGATAAATTGCAGGATGCGGAATTCAGGCAGAAATACGGAAATAAAGCCAGAGATTATGTTGAGATGAACGTTGGAGCAACGAATATGATTCTTAAACATATCACAAACTCAAAAAAGTAAATTAGAATTTTTTACCCTTGTCAAATACTACGATCAACAATTTACCTCACCAACTCCTCCATTGCCTCTATCCACAACGGATGATCGTTCAAGCTTTCTACCAATTGAACGCGTTCACCGCCCAGGTGCTTAAACTCATCGCCGTATTCAACAGATACTTCATAAACTGTTTCAAGGCAATCGGCAACAAAAGCCGGGCAAAATACAAGCAGTCTTTTTACATTTTTGGCTGCAAGTTCTTTAATTACTTCACTGGTATAAGGTTTTACCCAAGGGTCTTTTCCCAATCGCGACTGAAAACAAACAGTATATTTTTCTTTAGAAATTTGAAGCCTTTCAGCGATTAAATACGCTGTATGATGACATTGGGCGGAATAGCAAAACTTATTATTTTCGTTAAGTGAAGAGCAACAATCTGCAACTTTTAAACAATGTAGACCAGAATGGTCTGATTTTACGAGCTGCCGCTGAGGCAATCCGTGAAAACTAAATAAGATATGATCAAAGTTTTCGGGCTTATGCTTATCTCCGTTTTGAGCGAAAACCTCAATCATTTTTGGGTTGTCATGAAAAGAATTGACAAAAGAAACATTCGGGATAGTGAGCCATTTACTAACTAATAGCATTACTTTTTCCAGAACAGAACCGGAGCTTGCCGAAGCATAATGTGGAAATAGCGGTAGCACACGGATGCTATCCACTTGTGCATTTTTCAATTTATCAAGCGCTGACTCTATGCTTGGACTTTGATAACGCATGGCAAGTTCCACATGATACTCCTCTCCTAATCTTAGCTTAAGTAGCTCCAGCTGTTTTAAACTATAATGCATTAACGGAGAGCCGGTTTCATCTGACCATATTTCACGATAAAGCTTTGCTGATTTTGGCCCGCGAAATGGAACAATAATGCCTTTAACTAAAGCGGCACGCAAAACAGGATTGACATCAATCACTCTTCCATCCATTAAAAATTCGTCGAGATATTTTCTTACATCCGCTGTTGAAGGACTATCAGGTGTACCTAAGTTGACTAATAAAACTCCTTTTTTACCCATAACTATAATTCGATAATGACACCTAATGACGGAAGAATGTTACCATTCTCATTGTTTAACAACTTGGTTTTAAAACGGGCCTGATCGGCAGGATCATCTTGTGGAAGCCCGGTTTCTGTTCTGTCCAATAAAAGTATCGGTTGCAATTGGTACTTGTTATAAGTAAGATTCTGAATATCCATGTAAATGTTGAGGCTAAACTTTCTGAACGGATATTTTTTATCAACCCTTAAGTCAAGTTGGTAAAAATCTTTTAGCCGCCCTTCATTTAACCTGTCATAATCCTGGATTCCCTGTGGGTAAACAGAATAATTGGTTTTTAACGATGAAGAAGCAATGTTGTAAGGCGTAAACGGACTTCCACCAGTTAGCCTGAACTTGGCACCAATTTCCCAATTCCTTTTAAACAACTTTCCGCCCGTCATGCTTATAATGTACCGGCTATCCCATGAGGATGGAACATATTGTTGATTTTTGTCTTGAAACTCACTCTTAAATAAAGTCAAAGCAAATATCCCATAAAAACCCTTATTTAAACGTTGTTGTGCTAAAAACTCCGCACCATAAGCACGACCAACCGTAAATCCAGTAACAGGCCTGTTTCCTACAACACCAAAATCAGCACCCAAATTAGCTAAAGGAATGTTGTTCCCTAAAATATTAATGATGGGATACTGGTTATAATACTTGTAAAAGCTCTCTATTGTGAAGCGGGAATTTTTTAACGTATTATATTCTATACCCAAAACCAACTGGCTTGATCGGATATAATCTACATTTTTGTTAAGTAAAGGTGTCGAAGTTTGGGCACGGTATCCCAATATAGTGTAAGCCGGAAGCTGATAATAAATACCGGTATTAAAGTTTAAACTAAATTTATCAGTAAAATTATAAGATGCCGATAAACGCGGTGAAATAGTTTTACTTAGGTTGTTCATTTTACCGGAATATGTATTGGCATCTGCACGTAAGCCGCCTGAAAGTCGTAAACGATCTGAGAAAAAAGAGCGGCCCAATTGGGCAAAAAATCCATACTTCAAAAATTCTATACTTGATGAATATTCAGAAGTACCAAAAGGGATTACATTCAATGTATTGGTGCTGTAAAAGCCTGATTCAACTGAAGCACCATAATTTAATTTATACTCACCTTCCTGGCTGTTATTTTCAAACCTGAATTTATTTTCGATCTCTTTTGAAGAATAATCAAGAGTCTTTAGTTTACTTCTATCATTATCCTGAAATTTTATAGCCTTCGTGTTTAAGTAATTCCTGCTTAATATGAGCGTTGAAAAGCCTTTGGACCGATAGTTTTTGTAGTTGGCTCCAATCGTATAATTGTCCTGACTATTTACAGGAATATTAGCAAGGGCGTATAAATTTTGTTCAGTAGGTTTGGTACCAAAGTTTAATTGAAACCGGTCTGTAGCGCCGAGGCCCAGAAGTGTCAATTCATTTTTTGTATTAAACCGTGTTTTAACTTTAAACTGATAATCCTGATAAGATGGTAAAAAAGCCAGCCCAATTATTTTAAACAAACCCTGTAAGTATGAATAACGGTAAGAAGCAATGAAGGTAGTTTTTTTGTTCAGCGGACCTTCCATGGTTGCGGCCACGTCGCTGAAACCAGCGGTTAACGAAGCGGCGAGTTTTTCTTTATTTCCGTCCTTTTGCTTAAATTCAAATACAGAACTTAAGCTGTTGCCCCGATTTGCCGGAAAAGCTCCGGAGTAAAAATCTACTTCCTTAATAAAATCTACATTAATCAATCCTACCGGCCCACCTGAGGACCCCTGGGTAGAAAAATGGTTTATATTGGGGATTTCTACACCGTCTATAAAAAATCTGTTTTCATTTGGCGCTCCTCCACGGATAATAATATCATTTCTAAAACTTACCGGTGCGGAAACTCCGGGCAACGACTGAATGACACGGGAAATATCACGGTTGCCTCCTGGATTTCGCTTAATTTCGGTAGAACCGATTGTGCGTAATGACACCGGACTCTCCACCGGTTTAATAAATGCAGGTGTTCTAATATTTACAACTTCTAATGACGCCGCTTCAGATTCTAAGTCGGTATCAACAATAGCTGGCCGGGCATTGCTGATCTGGATGTCAAAAATAGCTTTTGGTTTATAGCCTATAAAAGAAAAACGAATGTTGTAAACCCCTGGTTTTAAATCTGTAAGACTATAGTTACCCAGAGAATCCGTTACAGTTCCCTTGTTTATCCCAGGCAAAAAAACGGTAACACCTTGCAAATTTTGATTGCTTAACGCATCAGTAACTTTTCCATTGATAATACCAGTAGACAGATTACTAATCTGCCCATAAACCGTAAAATAACTTGAAAATAAAAATAAAAGAAGTATAGTCCTTTTCATCGAGATGCGTTGTTTCAAAAATACATCAAACCGTTTCTGACCTTGGATATAAAATAGAAAGAGAGATTATTTTTTACCAATACATGACTATTTTAAGGTCCATAATTTCCACCACGGAGTTCCGGGGGAATCATGGTGTTCAAAATGGTAGCCAAAAAAGTAACAAGACAAGAATGCCAGAACATGGTTTCGTTTTTGGGTGCGGGATTGATGGACATTTTCCGGCTCTCCATGGTGAGGAAGCCAGGTACCAAAATAAAAGAGTTGCAGCGTACTAAGCAACGAAGGTAAGACCCAAAATAACAGAAGATTAACTTCGGCAAACCAAATTTTTAAAATATTGAACAAGATTGCCATAATTAAAATCTGCTGCCAGGTAATGTACTCTCGCATAAATTTAAAATACCAGCTCCAAAAATTTCCGTTGTGATAATCAGGATCGATTTCTGTATGAACATGACGGTGATGGTCATGATGTTTTTTATATAAATTTTTGTATAAAAAGGCAGCAAACAAAGCGGTGCAAATTTGGCCAATCACGTTATTTAAAGTTTTGTGTGGCGAAACTGTTCCATGCATCGAATCATGAGCGGTAATAAATAAACCTGTATACAAAAACATTTGCAAAACGATAAACAGATAGATAAACGGATCCTGAAATCGGACACGATATATAATCAGGAAGGACAAACTTACTGACCAGCAAACGATTATTATAACGGCGATTAGTACTCCGGGAGTTATAGCTGATTTCATTACAAAATTATAACCGGTTATTAAATTATTTAAAACGTTTCTAAAACGGCTTTTATTTTTTGCATTAACCACATCGGTGTTGATGTAGCTCCGCAAATACCAATTTTATCATTTGCATTAAACATGCTTATATCCAGGTCATTTTCATTTGTAACAAAATAGGTATTGGGGTTATATTGCTTGCATACATCAAAAAGTACTTTACCATTTGAAGATTTTAATCCGGAGACGAAAACAATTTTATCAAATTCCTTCACAAATTTGTGGAGTTCATCATACCTGTTTGAAACTTGCCGACAAATGGTATCGTTCGCTTTGACGTCATGTCCGCGACTGATCAATTCATCTTTAATCTGATAAAATTTGTCCGTGCTTTTAGTTGTCTGACTGTACAATGTAAATTTATGTGGAAGTTCAACGTCTTCTAATTCAGCGATGTCTTTAAAAACAAGAGCCTCATTGTTAGTTTGACCGGATAAACCAATCACTTCAGCATGACCGTGTTTTCCAAAAATTAAGATCTTCTCCTTAGCGTCATAAGAAGTTTTTATGCGATTTTGAAGTTTTAATACTACAGGGCAGGAAGCATCTATTAAAGTAATATTATTTTTTAAAGCTAGTTTATAGGTTTCCGGTGCTTCGCCGTGAGCACGGATCAATACCTTTTCGTTTTTAAGGTCTTTAAGTTCTTCATGAGAAATTATACGCAGACCCTTAGCGGTTAGACGCAGCACTTCTTCGTCGTTATGAACAATATCGCCAAGGCAATATAAATAGCCCTCATTATCCAAAATATCTTCCGCCATATCAATAGCGTAAACCACGCCAAAACAAAAACCCGAATCGCTGTCTATTGTTACCTGAAGGTTAAAACTCATAAATCTAACTACTTATATACAAAAATACGCATTGTTTTTTAGGCAAGCCAATTCAGTATCAAGAAAAACACTGTTTGCGAAACAAGCATGATAATAGCAGCAGGATTGTTTTTTCTGAATTTACGTGCGAAGAAGAACATAAGCATACAAAATGAAAACACGAACCAGGCTACATAGTTTTGAAAAGGAATATTCATCCCATCCCAACTCCAGTAATTGAATCGGATAGCAACTGGTTCAATTAAGATATCAAGAATTACTAAAAACAGCGAACCCAGAGTTGCTCTCACCAAGTGATTTCTGATCTTAAGGTACTTAATAGAAATACCTGTACAGTAAATTAAGATGATCCAGTTTACCCCAATCATAAGAGGAACATCGGCTAATTTAATGCCAAGGGTTTCTCCGTAAGTGTAAACACCGAAAATAAAACCAGTGCTCACGCCCAAAACCTCAATAAAAAAACCTGCGAAATACGTTACAAGCAGAAATAACCCAAACTCCTTATTTTTATTATGATGCGATATGATTAACAGGGCAACCATTAACAGCAAATGAAACGGAACGAGTTTTAAAAAAAGGGGAGTAAAAGAGGATTGCCAAAAACCAAATAAACCAACTAAATGAAACAGCACAATCACAAAACAAATAATAGTATTCCTGGTCAAATTTTTCATGTATGAATCGTTCTTCCTTTCCACTTTATAGTTTTGGAAAAATATTTTTTGACAGATAAAAATGATAATATGAGTAAAAAAAACATTTGAAAGGGATGAAGCAAAATATTGATAAATGGATTTTGGCCTGCAGATACTGAGATCATAATCCGGCTTAAAATAATCAGACTAACGGCAAATGAAAAAAGTTGGATATTTAAATAATATCCTATCGCGACAGGACCCATCATAATCAGAAAAATATAACTAAAGATTCCGGGCAGGCTATAATTAAAACCTGCAAGCATATTTTTGCTGAAACCATCCATAGCCTGATTTAAATTACGATACATACGACATTTTATGTATCCGTTGGCCAGCAAAGCTTCTGCACGGAACTTAAAACTTTTTACAAGTTTCATAATTTCAATATCCTCAACCACTTTGTCTTTAACCATGGTATGCCATTTATATTGTTGATAATTTCTGGCTTCAAAAAGCATAAATTGGCCGCTTGCCGCGGAAAAAGCAGGGTTGCCAGACAGCCTGACCAATCTTAGTGGTAGCAAATTTAAAAGTAGAAAATGCATTAAGGGCACAACCAGTTTCTCACCCAGAGTTACCATAACCTGGTTAGTAAAAAGGCTCAATAAAGTTAACCGATTAGTTTTCATACGATGAACTGCGTTATTTATCAATCCGTTTTCTACAATTTCATCGGCATCCAGAAACAGTAAATATTCACCCGAAGCTATTTCCGCCATTTGGCAGCACGCATAATTTTTTCCGAGCCAACCATCGGGTAAGGCACTTCCTTTTAAGGCTATAAAACGCAGATCCTTGTTCGCATATCCCTGGCAAATTTTATAAGTTTCATCTTCAGAATGATCATCCAGTACAATTACCTCAATGTTTTGGTAATTCTGCAAATACACAGAAGAAAGTAAAGCTTCAATATTATGCGCTTCATTCCTTGCAGGAATCAGTATAGAGACTTTATCATTATACTGCTTGCCTGAACTGGTAAGTTGCGGGTTTGAGATAAAATTGAACAACGTTACAGTAAAGCGTAAAATTAAAAAGAAGAATACAAGATATATGAGAATCATATTAGACCGTTATCTGGCTTTGTTGCTGCCGCGATGATTCATAATGTTTATTAAAAGTGTTTTTAATAAGTTGTAAACTGATAAATTCTTCAGCTTCCCATTTGTGTAAATAGCAAAATATGGATGGTTTCCTGTTCTGAAAAAAATCAGATAAAATAACGGCGAAAATGTATTGAAACTTTTTGTTGGATGAGTTAATCAAATTCATAAGCCCTTTTTCAAAAGTTATATTTTCTAAATGGTTTGAATGGAGCTTTCCCTGAGGAAAGATTAAAACCAGATTATCGGGATTGTTTAAAAGCTCCCCTGAATAATTAAGCGATTCGATCATGCTTCGGGAATTTTTTTTAACAGAAAAGCAACCAAGATATTTCAAAAACCATACTTTTCTATAGTTCTCCTCGGTTATCATCACATGAAAATTCTTTTTAAAATAAAGCCGGTTTATATTTAAAATAAAAAATCCATCCCACCAGGAAAAGTGATTGCATAAAATTAATATAGAACGATTAGGATCAAAAACTACTTTATCAAATACAAAATTTTTAAAATCTGTGCCAATGATCCTTGCTATATACCATTCAAATATTTTATAAATAACTTTATTATATCGTGGTTTGAGCATTTAAGGTAAATATAGAAAATCAAACATATTAATACTTATTCGAAGCACAGGCTTTGCTATTTTTGATTTTTTGGCAATAATCCATCTACAATTTTAGCCGAAAGTAAAGCAAGCGGAATGCCACCGCCAGGATGAACACTGCCTCCCACAAAAAATAGATTTTTAATTTTATTAGAGAAATTAGAATGACGTAAAAAAGCCGCAAAACGATTGTTTGAACTCGTGCCGTATATTGATCCGCGGTAAGATGAAGTTTTGCTTTCGATCTTGCGTGGATCTAAAATTTCTTCAAATACAATTAGTTCACTAATATCATGACCTATCTTTTCTGAAAGTTTTCTAAGTATGTTTTTTCTTGCTTCCGCGACAAGCGTATTCCAGTCCTGGCCTTCATTGGCCGGAACATTAATCATTACAAACCAGTTTTCTGAACCTTTGGGAGCATCATCTGGCTTATATTTTGAACTAATATTTAAGTAGATGGTTGGATCTGAACAGATATCTTTTTCTTTCCAGATATGCCGGAACTCTTCCCGGTAATTCTCGCTAAAAAATATATTATGAAGGTGCAACTCTTTAAACTTCTTACTTATCCCCCAATAAAATATAAGTGCGGAGCTGCTCCTTTCCTGAACTAAAATACGTTTAGGCATACTAAGGTTGGGCAATAGCTTTTTATAAGTAAACCAGATATCCATATTAGAGACAACCACTTCTGCGTGGACAAATTTATTTTTTATCCTTAAACCTTTAACCTTTCCTCTTTCCACTACAACTTCTTCTACCAGAGAGTTGTAATGAAATTTAACACCTAATTCTTCTGCAAGCTTAACGAGTGCTGTAGTGATAGAATACATCCCGTTTACCGGAAAAAAAGCTCCGTAATGATGCTCCAAATGTGAAATAACATTTAATGTTGCAGGGGCCTGAAAAGGGTCAGATCCGTTGTAAGTTGCGTACCTGTTAAATAATTGAATGGTCTTATTATCCCGAAAGAAACCTTGGTTTGCTGAGTTCATGGTACGAAAAGGATCTATACTTAAAAAACTGAGTACGGACTTGAGTATATTAAAATTCAAGTAACTTGAAACAAGGTTTAAAGATTTTTCAAGAAAAATATGATGCGTGATCTTGTAAATCAACCTGCTTTTATTTAAAAAAATTCTAACAGATTTTGCCGTATCAGATGTTTTCGCCTCTATTTCAGATGCGAACTTTTCCTGATCTGCCCAGGCATTTATAATTGTTCCGTCCTGGTAAAAGTACTTACAAACTAAATCCAGTTTTTGGGCATTAAAACTAAGCTTAGGATCTTTTCCGGCTAATTCAAATAGTTCATTTACGTATTGAGGCATTGTAAATAAACTGGGCCCGGCATCAAAACGAAAACCCTGGCCTTCTATATTTGAAAGTTTTCCGCCGGGATAGCTATTGGATTCATAAACATTAACGTTAAAACCTTTTACGGAGAGCCTGATAGCGGAAGCTATTCCGGCAATACCGGCACCTACAACAACGGCATTTGTCATGATGCGAAAATAAAAAGTATAAAGCATAAAAAAAACGATATCCGCATACCGCTTTTTTTATGACCTTTAAACTATTTCGATTTATTCTCCTTCATCCAGTGATCAACAGAATACGGACCAGAACCGGCAACCCAGAAAAGAACAAGTAGCATTAATACAATTACCGATAACCATAATTCTGAATTTAGCGGCGAAAAGCCTTTTGATATATTAACAAAAAACACGGCACCTAATACTATGGGTATTTGAATGACAACGGCAAATCGGGTAACTAAACCCAGAGTAATCAGTATGCCGCCAACAAGGTGAACAAAAGCTATTATATGCGTTAAAGCCATGGCCATTAAGCCTGAAAAACCGTACACCCGGTTTTGAAGAAACAAATTTTTTAACGCGTCTGTATCAGAAACAAACGCAATTCCTTTTACCAGAATTACTGCACCCAACACAATGCGAAGGATATCCAACCATTTGGCATGATGTAGATCACCCCAGTGCTCAATTTTTTGTACGGTGTTCATAATTGTTCTTTTTTTAAAAACGTGTAAAAACTATTACATGAATTTACTAAAATTTGAATAATAAATAATGCGGCCAGACTGTTTATTTTACTTTAGTAGATTTAAAATTTTAAACATTTTTTGCCTGACATCAGAACTGCTGCCGTTATAGTTATTTACTATGAAAGAAAATACAAATGGCGCTCCCGATGAATTGGTTTGATATCCGGCGTAAGCCAAAACACCATTTATGGTCCCGCTTTTCATTTTCATATCGTTGTAAACCGGAAAACTTTCCAAATATGTTTTAAACCAGAGTTCATTTTTTACTGACAAAAGAATTTTAGCCATCGCCTTGGTTGTTACGCGGTTGCCAGGAGATAATCCGCTGCCATCTATAATGTTTAACGCGTTTGGATCTATATTCAGTTTCGACTTCCAAAAATCTTTCACAATTTCTGCACCTTCACTAGTATCCGTGTTTTTACCCTGCACAAGGGCAATTGTTTTTAAAAAGTGCTCGCCATACAGGTTGATGCTTTTCTGGTTAAACCAATAAATAATTTGACTTAACACGGGAGATGTATGTACAGAAATTATGTTCGCTAAAGATAGATTAGTTTGCTTTTCAGCGATTAGTTGACGCCTGGTTGTTGCGGGCAGCGTAAAAAAGATGCCTAAGCTTTTTAATGTATCCTGTAAATGGTTAACCAATTCCTGAGCAGGATCGGGCATGGAAGCAGAAATGGTTTTCTTTAAATCGATACCATAAGTTCCACGCAAATAAACAATATTAGAATATGGCGATGAATACGCATACACATTATCTCCACTACCTGAAGCGCCTGTTTTAACTTCATTAATAATGTTTAAAGCTGGCATTTCTGACGAGGTGCTTAAAAGTACGGTTGGCTTTTCCACATTTAAACCGGGCTTAAAGTTTAAATCAAATTGATTTTCCCGCCAGGTAAGTGAATTCGGACCTGCGCCGTAGTAATTTCCGATATCCTGCCAAATCCAACCTACGGGAAGTGTTTGACTGCCAAATAAAGTATCATCCGCAACCAGTCTTCCTGTAATTTTTTTTATCCCATTTTCTTTAATAGCCTGTACCCACTTTTTCATCAATAGTTCTGGCTTGGTTCCGCTGTAACGCCAGCTTCCAAGGGTTGGATCGCCACCGCCGGTTAAAATTAGATTTCCGTTCAGCATTCCTTCTGAAGAAACAACCCCTGAATATCCTAAAGTGGTTTTCCATGTATAATCCGCACCTAATATTTGCAAAACTGTAGCTGCAGTAATGGTTTTTAAAGTTGATGCAGGCGCTAAACCGGTATTTTCATTTTTTGAGAATACAACAACACCACTTGAAGCATCGAGTATGGTTAATGATGAAGTCGCGTATTTTAATTGCGGGTCATTTTCAAATGCTTTGTATGCATTTTCAACCTTTTGAATAAAAGTTTGTGAATAACAATTAAATACGAAAAATGAATAAATGAAAGTTAAGGCTAATCTCATCCGGTAAAAGTAGAAAATTGATTTGAATGGAATTTTAGGGTTAATCTGAAGTCAGATAGATGATCCCATTCTAATTTAAATATAAATTACAAACCATAAAAATTTGTACATTAAAAAAATTTAATTAGAGATTTAATAACAGGCATTTTAAATAACCAGATTATGAGAAGTATTTCCATCCTTATCTTTAAAGCAACGTTCGGCTTTTTAACTATCATGCTTAGTTCTGCCCAAACATTCGCTCAAAAATCCATTGGAGATTTTCAGGTCAGCACAGACATTGGTAAAGTAAAACACCCTGGAAGTGCATCTTACAACCAGATAAAACAACAGTACGAATTGAGCGGCTCAGGTAAGAATATCTGGGGAACACATGATGAATTTCATTTTTTATACAAGCAAATTAAAGGTGATTTTATTCTGCATGCCCGTGGTACTTTTATCGGCAAAGGCACAGACCCGCACCGCAAATTCGGATGGATGCTTCGTTCAACACTGGATACCGGCTCAGCAATGGTAATCGCGACCGTACACGGAGATGGTTTAACTTCCTTGCAATACAGAAACACTAATAATGCGGAAGCCATGGAAAATAAATCAGAGATTGTGGGGCCTGATGTGGTTCAACTGGAAAGAAGGGGAAACTTGTATATCATGTCTGTCGCAAAATTTGGTGATCCTTTCGTAGCTAAAGAAATTACTTTAGAGGGATTTGGCGACGATTTGTATGTCGGGTTATTTATAAGTTCCCACAACGCTGAAGTGGTTGAGAAAGTAACATTCGATAATGTCCGGATTACCGTTCCGGTCAAAGCCGGGCAGGTTCCTTATCGCGATTACCTCGGAAGCCGTTTAGAAACCATGGATGTTCAAACCGGCAATCGACAAGTTATTCATACCGACACCGGCTCTATACAAGCCCCAAACTGGACTAATGACAACAAAACGTTAATTTACAACAAAGACGGGCTGATTTATTTCTTTGACTTAAAATCTAAAAAGTCTAAAGTTTTAAATACTGATTTTGTGAAGGAAAATAATAATGATCATGTCCTTTCTTTCGACGGCAAAATGCTCGGACTAAGCAGCTCAAGCGGTGATAAGAAATATGGCTCTTTAATATATACGGTGCCGATTGCAGGCGGCAAACCCAAACTAATTACTCCTATCGGTCCAAGTTACTTACATGGTTGGTCGCCGGATGGCAAATACCTTACTTTTACCGGTCAGCGGAATGATGATTATGATATCTATAAAATCCCCTCTAACGGCGGGCCGGAAATTAGGCTTACTAACACGCCCGGTTTAGATGATGGTTCTGAATATAGCCCGGATGGGAAGTACATTTATTTTAATTCCGTCCGTACAGGTTTTATGCAGTTATGGCGAATGAAAGAAGATGGAACAGAGCACACCCAACTTACTTTTGATGAGTATAACAACTGGTTTCCACATATTTCACCGGATGGTAAAATGATTGTCTTTTTAACTTTTAATAAGGATGTGCCTGCGGGCGATCATCCTTTTTACAAGCATGTTTATTTACGGTCAATACCAATTACTGGTGGCAAGCCAAAAGTTGTTGCTTATCTGTATGGCGGCCAAGGTTCAATTAACACGCCATCATGGTCGCCTGACAGCAAAAAAATTGCGTTTATCAGTAATACGGATTAAGTAATGAGATAACCTATTTTAAACAGAATGAGAAGGTATTATCACTTATTTTTTATCAAGTCGTTTAAATTGATCTGTAAAGAAAGTTAACTTTTTAGTTATTTTAAATATTTTCCATACCAGTCCAGATACCGTTTTAACCGATCAGCCTGATAGCTTAGAACACTAATGCCATGATATTGAGTAGGATAAATAACTAATTCTGTAGGAACGTTTAAAGTTTTTAAAGCCGCATACATCTGCTCACTTCCAACAGAGGGAACATTGAAATCATTTTCACCAACCATAAATAAGGTAGGCGTTTTTATGCGGTCTGCATGAGTAAACGGATAAGAAAGCTTCATATACTTTTCCAAATCTTTTGCAACCCAGGGAAGTCCTATTTCTTCGTTCCACTGCAATAAATACTGATCTACGCCATACATGGACAATTGCATGGCGCTTCCGGCACCACTACAGGCAGCCTTAAACCGCTGATCTGTGGCAATGGTATAATCCGTAAGAATACCGCCGTAGCTCCAGCCGCCAATTCCCAAATTATTTCCGTCAACCAAACCCTGCTTTACCAAATAATCTGTAGCACCAAGAAGATCCGAAACCTCAAGGTTTCCCCAATCGCTATAAATTGCTTTACTAAATTCCTTTCCACGGCCATTACTTCCACGGTAGTTTACCGCAGCTACGGCATAGTCTCTTGCTGCCAGAACCTGGCGTGTAAAATCAAAAGAATAATCATCCTGGGCAACCGGACCACCATGAATGAACACGATTAAGGGCAGTTTTTTTGTACCCGCATCAGATGGTTTCCACAATAACCCTGAAACTTTAGTACCGTCTTTACTTTGCGATATGAAACCAGTTACAGTTGCAAGATCAATTCCGCTTAGCCATTTTTCGTTTACTTCCGTAATCTGTTTTAAAATTCCCCTGCTTAAAGTAAATAAATTTTCTGGATGCTGCGGATCGCTCATCATGGTTAAATAAGAACCTGATGGATGAACTTCCAGATTTGAGAAACTTCGGTCACCACCAATTACTTTTAAAATTTTTCCGCTGACGATGTTTACCGAAGATATATAAGATTGACGATCATCATCTGTTACAAAAACGATCGATTTATTGTCTTTACTCCATTTTTGATTTGAAACAGGCCTATCTAATTCTTTGGTTAAAAGTTTATTTTCAGAACCATCCGAATTCATAACGGCGAGTATACCCTGATCATAATTTAAATAAGTATCATCATAGGTAGAACGTAAATAAGAAATGTACTTTCCGTCTTTGTTCCATTTTGGGCTTCCATCCTTTCCTTTCCAGGTTGTAAGTTGTTTTGCCACGCTTCCTTTTTTGGCTTCTATCACAAAAATATCTTCATTATTATTTCTGTCAGGTTCTTCTGTTGTGTTGCTTACAAAAACGATCTTCGTACCATCCGGAGACCATGATGGAGAGGATTCATCCTTTTTGCCTGTTGTTAACTGCTCAATATTACCGCTGGTTACATCAAGGAGGTATAAATGTGTAGTTCGATTACTTACATAGCCTTCAATATCCTCCTTAAAGTGATAGCGATCAACCACTATCGGAGGCTTAATTTTTGGCTTTTTACGTTCAGACTCATCTTCGTCTTTAATAACTAAAACCATTCTTCTTCCGTCAGGAGCCCATTCATACCCTTTTACATCTCCTTTAATTTTTGTAAATTGTTTTGCTTCGCCTCCCCGCCTGTCCATCAGCCATACCTGCGAATTTTCTGTACTGTCTTCTTTTTTTGATGATAAGAAGGAAATGTACTTCCCATCCGGACTAAAACGTGCGTCAGATTCACCCTCTTCAGAAACTGTTAGTTGCACTTTTTCCTTACCGTCCCAACTAACCATGTGCAAATCACTTATTTTTTTATTTTTTGCAGAATCCGGTGTAGCTAAATTGTACAAAACCCATTTCCCTTCCGGTGAGATTTGAGGATCTGAAACAGTTTGCAAATGATAAACATCATTCGGATTTAATTTTCTTTTAGCGGTTTGCGCATTCACAAATTCTATAAAGAGAAAAGAGAAGACAAAAACTAATTTAAAACTGATTTTCATAAATGTATTTTTAAATATATCTTTTGGATAATTACTTAAATTATACTGAAAAGATTTTTTATTTCAGGAAAGATAAGTAATACTGCAATTATTACTAACAATCAGACGAGCATAATTTTAAATAATTTTTTCGAAATTGCTAAAAAATTCAGAAGTCTCAGCAAATGATCTCCACTCTAATTAAATCGGCAACTATAGTAAATGAAGGCCAAAAATTTATCTCTGATATTTTTATTTCTAATGGCTGCATTCAAACTATAGCTCCTCAACTAAATGTTAAAGCAGATCATGAAATAAATGCCGAAGGTTTACATGTTTTTCCGGGATGCATTGACGATCAGGTACATTTCCGCGAACCCGGCCTAACTCACAAAGGCGATATTTATACAGAAAGCCGGGCTGCTGTTGCTGGTGGGATCACCTCTTACATGGAAATGCCTAATACCATTCCCAATACTTTAACTCAAAAATTGCTTGAAGATAAATATCAGATAGCCTCTAAAAACTCACTTGCTAATTATTCCTTTTATATGGGTGCCGGCAATGATAATTTAAACGAAGTTTTAAAAACAAATCCCAGGAATGTTTGCGGAATTAAAGTGTTTATGGGATCATCAACAGGGAATATGCTGGTTGATAACGAAAAAACGCTTGAAGGAATATTTGCCAATGCCCCAATATTAGTCGCCACGCATTGCGAAGATGAAGCGACGATTAAGTCCAATTTAGAAAAATTCAAAGCTTTATATGGTAGTCATCTAACCGTGGCAATGCATCCGCTTATCCGTAATGCGGAAGCCTGTTATAAATCCTCCTCTTTCGCTATTGATCTGGCCAGAAGGTACAATACAAGGTTGCATATTTTACATATTTCTTCGGCGATTGAAACTGGCTTGTTCGATAATGAGTTGCCATTAGATCAAAAAAGAATCACCTCTGAAGCTTGTATCCATCATCTTTGGTTTTCGGATGAAGACTATAAAAACAAGGGTAATTTAATAAAATGGAATCCTGCGATTAAAACCGCCGCTGATCGTTCCGCCATATTAGAAGCCGTTTTAAATGATCGTATTGATGTAATCGCAACGGATCACGCCCCTCATACTTTGCAGGAAAAAAACCAATCTTATTTGCAATCTCCTTCCGGAGGTCCATTGGTACAACATGCTTTAATAGCCATGCTTGAACTTTATTATCTTAATAAAATTAGTCTGGAAAAGATAGTAGAGAAAATGGCGCATAGCCCGGCTATTTGTTTCCAGTTAGAAAATCGGGGTTTTATACGCGAAGGGTATTACGCTGATCTGGTTTTAATTAATCTAAATAAGTTAACGGAAGTTAAAGAAGAAAACGTGTTATCTAAATGCGGATGGAGCCCTTTTATGGGTGAAATTTTTCATAGTGAAATAACACACACGTTTGTATCCGGCCATTTAGCATATGAAAACGGAAAATTAAACGACAATCTCTTAGGGAAAAGACTAAGCTTTAATCGATGAAGATGGTTCCCTTTCTCTTAAAAACATAATGAAATCACTCGCTGACTGATCTGTATACCCAACATTACGCAGCATGTTTATTATCTGTCCGCGATGGAAGGTTGAATGATTCATACAGTGTAAAATAATTTCGGCGTTGTTCTGGGTAAAAGATTTCCCTTTTAAGTTGATGTATTCTGTATTCGCGTTAAAAAAAGAATCACTTTTGTGCTCAATAAAATCTATAAACGCCGCAGAGTTATTTAATATTAACTCACATATTCCGCTAAATGAGCCCTGTAAATCCATGTTGTGCATGTGCGGGATATTTTCACCATTTAAACGGGATAGCCACGTCTGCTCTCCATCGGCGATGTGTAAAATCACTTTTTTAATAGTGACATATAAGCTTTCTTTATTGGGATTTTCTACGGGATTTTCAATGGAAGATAAGTACTTGCACATTTTCTGGTTCGCCCAATGATTGTATTTTAAATAATTTATCAGCAGAGGCTTCATATGCTATTATTTAATGTAAACAAGTGTTTAAATGCTTTTAAAAAAAGTGGTTAATATTTACTTGATGCTTACGCAAGATAAGCAACTGCTACCTTAACTAGCTATTTAAAAATCCTAAATATTTAAGTGTTTGCCCCTTAATCTGAAATATCATTACTATGTTAATACTTTTCTATTCAATCAATAATCATTCTAATCTATGTAAATTTGAAACTTTAAGAACATTTTATGGCCAAAATTTCTATTAATCTCAGCACCGGATCTGTACAAAAAGAAGATATTATCGTGGGGATAGACCTTGGTACAACCAATAGTTTAATAGCTTTTATAAACCCCGAAGGAAATCCGCAGGTTATAAATGATACCGGTAAAGGTGTTCTTGTTCCTTCCATCATTCATTTTCATCCGGATGGAAGCCTCGTAGTAGGAAACGAAGCAAAAGGTTTTTTAGTTGCAGACCCACAAAATACCGTCTTTTCTGTAAAAAGACTTTTAGGAAGGTCATATCATGATGTAGAACCACACAAAGATTACTTTTCTTACAAAATAATCGATAACGATACAGAGAGTCTTGTTAAAATTAAAGTCGGCGACGCATTTTATACGCCAATTGAACTTTCTGGTTTAATACTTAAAGAGTTAAAAGAGCGTGCGGAACATGCATTAAAAACCTCCGTTAACCGGGCTGTAATAACTGTTCCAGCTTATTTTAACGATAGCCAAAGACAGGCAACACGTGATGCGGGTAAACTTGCCGGACTAGATGTTTTACGGATAGTTAATGAGCCAACAGCAGCAAGTTTAGCGTATGGCATCGGGTTAAACCCAGACGAAGAAAAAACTATTGCGGTATATGATCTTGGCGGAGGTACGTTTGATGTTTCTATCCTTAAAATACAAAATGGAATTTTTGAGGTTTTAGCAACTAACGGAGATACTTTTTTGGGTGGTGATGATTTTGATCAGGCCATTCTTAATTATTGGATCGATGAAAATAAACTTGACCGCAACCTGATTTTCAAAGACCAGAAGCTTTTCCAGGCAATACGTCTTAAAGCCGAGGAGGCCAAAATCGCATTAAGCTCACAAAATATTTTCAATGATTTTGTTAACGACATTCCATGTGCCATTACTAAATTAAAATTTGAAGAACTGATTGCTAACAAAGTGAAACAAACAATAATGTGCTGCCAAAATGCTTTGCAGGATGCCTCAATCACAACTTCAGAGATTCAGGAAGTGGTGATGGTTGGGGGGTCAACCCGTACGCCTCTTGTAAAAAAAGAAGTTTCAGCTTTTTTTAACAGAACCGCCCATGATCAGATTAACCCGGATGAAGTTGTTGCCCTGGGTGCTGCCCTCCAGGCAGATATTCTTGCCGGAAACCGCAAAGATATATTGTTACTGGATGTTACTCCACTCTCATTAGGTATTGAAACCATGGGCGGTCTGATGGATGTAATCATCCCGAGGAATGCAAAGGTTCCCTCAAAAGCCGGGCGGCAGTATACTACCTCAATTGACGGTCAGGTTAACATGAAAATTTCGGTTTACCAGGGTGAAAGGGATCTGGTTAAAGAAAATCGGAAGCTCGCGGAATTTGATCTAAAAGGAATTCCATCTATGCCTGCTGGTTACCCGAAAGTAGATATAAATTTTATTTTAAATGCGGATGGGATATTGAAAATTGAAGCAGTAGAATTACGTTCGGGGGTTAAACAGGAAGTGCAAGTTAAACCTACATATGGTTTAACTGATCAGGAAGTAGAACAAATGCTTTTAGATAGTATAGAAAATGCGAAGGAAGATGTCAGTCAGCGGATGTTAATAGAAGCCCGAACTGAAGGGGAACAAATGGTTTACACCGTTGAGCGTTTTCTGGAAAAAAATTCAAAATATGTATCTCCCAGGGAGACAAACGATGCGATGACCCACTTAGAGGAACTTAAACAGACTTTAAAAACCGGTGATAAAGATCAAATTTTAAAAAGTATAGATTTTGTAAACGAGTTTACACGCCCCTTTGCCGAAAGATTGATGGATATGGCAATTTCTACTTCCATGAGAGGGAAAACGATTGAATAATTAAAATTATGAATTAAGAATTAAGAATTATTGATTTCGTTCTTAATTCATAATTTTAGTTTGGAATTATTTTGCTCCTTCTGTTGCTTCGCGGATGGCTTCCTGTTCCCTTAACGCATCAACATTATTCTTCTTTCCAAAGTCGTCTTTGCTTTCCTCAAAGCTGCTAAGTATTTCAGCAATCTTATCTAAATTATCAGCAACGTTCTGATGTACATCCGGAAGTATCCGCTCCAACGTTTTATTCTCTAGTTCAATATTGTCTACTTCTATTTTGCCAATCTTCTGAACAATAGCAGTTTGACTATTTTTTAAATCTTCAAGCTCACGGGTTATTTTTTCCATTAGCTCGAACTTTTTTAATTTATTATCCATAATTCTATTTTAAACTTTCTATGTAAAGGAAATTAACAATAATCCCGCCAAGGAGGTTTTTATTATTACAAGAAAAATTAATCAAATTTAGCTTTTTGATCTTCCCATTAATCTGCTTACATATTTGCCGATGATATCAAACTCCAGGTTTACAATTGAGTTAATTTCCAGATTCTGAAAACTGGTGTGCTCGTAAGTGTATGGAATAATAGCTACAGAAAAGCTGTTTTCAAGAGAATTTACCACCGTTAAACTAACCCCGTTTATACAAACCGAACCTTTTTCAACGGTGATATTTCCTGCTGCCGGATCATACTCGAATGAATATTCCCAGCTTCCGTTATTTTCTTTAAAATGAGTACAAATAGCTGTCTGATCTACATGGCCCTGAACAATATGCCCATCCAAGCGCCCGTTTATTTGCATACATCTTTCCAGGTTTATAAAATCTCCAATTTTTAGTTCCTGAAGATTAGTTTTAGATAGAGTTTCATCTATCGCGGTTACGGCATGTATGCCCGATTGTAAATTAACAACTGTTAAACAGACTCCATTGTGTGCAACACTTTGGTCAATCTTTAACTCATCAGAAATGGCTGAAGATATGCTTATGTTGAGATTATTTTGATCTTTGTTGAGAGCAGTAACCTGGCCTAGAGTTTCAATTATTCCGGTGAACATAAAAGTATAGCGTAGTTGATATTGAGTCCTGAGATTTTGTAAGAATTAATGGGATAATTGTTTATTAGTTCATTGATTAATTAATTCTTCCGGTTCTTTCTCCAGTTCGAATTCACATTTATGCTTTCGGCAGGCCTCACATTTTTGTTTTGTTGACTAAAAATTTGTTCGGCTAACACGGCTGCAACCAATGCTTCATCTTCTTCAGATTCTTCTAAAAATTCTGGCCTAAAATGCTTTTCAACAAAATGAGTATTAAAATCGCCTGAAATAAATGCGGGATGTTGCATGACGAATTTTCCGAAACCAAGCGTGGTTTGTATTCCTGTAATCTGATATTCGTCAATGGCTCTCACCATTCGTTCAATTGCTTCTGTACGATTTTTTCCATAAGTGATCAGTTTGGCGATCATCGGATCATAATAAATGGGAATTTCCATACCTTGCTCAAAACCATCATCAACCCGCACACCGGGTCCTTTTGGAGTCTGGTATGTTTTAAGTGTTCCTATATCCGGAAGAAAATAATTTTTTGGATCTTCCGCATACACCCTCACTTCAATAGCATGCCCATTAATGTGCAAATCCTCCTGCTTAAAATCTAATTTCTCACCCATTGCAACTTTAATCTGTTCTTTAACGAGGTCAATCCCGGTAATCATTTCCGTTACCGGATGCTCTACCTGCAACCGGGTATTCATCTCCAAAAAATAAAAATCAAGGTTTTCATCCATAATAAACTCTACGGTACCCGCACCGGTGTAACTACAGGATCGGGCCACATCTACCGCACATTTCCCCATTTTCATCCGGATCTCAGGTGTTAAAATAGCGGAAGGTGCTTCTTCAACTACTTTCTGATGACGGCGTTGAACAGAACAATCCCGCTCAAAGAGATGCACGATATTCCCATAATTATCTCCCAAAACCTGTATTTCTATATGTCTCGGAGAAGAAACATATCTTTCGATAAATACAGAACCATCTCCAAACGCAGATGCAGCTTCGGAAACAGCCAGGTCCATTTGTTCGGTAAAATCTTCAACCCTATTTACTATACGCATGCCCTTACCGCCACCGCCGGCAGCAGCTTTAATCAATATTGGAAAACCAACTTCAACCGCACGATTTATTGCTTGATGAATATCAGTAATTGCTTCTTCCGTTCCGGGCACCATTGGGATGTTAAATTTAAGCGCTGCTGCTTTCGCGGATAACTTATTACCCATAATTTCCATCGCTTCCGGGGAAGGACCAATAAGAGTTAATCCAGCTTGTAGAACCTGCCTGGCGAATTCGGCATTTTCAGACAAAAAACCATAACCAGGATGTATGGCTTCTGCACCCGTTATCCTGCAGGCTTCAAGAATATTTTCAATTACCAGATAAGACTGATTGGAGGGTGCAGGACCAATACAAATACTTTCATCGGCATACCGAACATGCAAGGCGTTACGATCAGCTTCTGAGTAAACACCCACCGTTTTAATACCCATTTCCCGGGCAGAGCGCATTATTCGAAGTGCGATCTCACCCCGGTTGGCAACCAGGATTTTTTTCATCTTAGCAAATGTAGAATTTTTATAATACGCTAAACTGTAAGCATCTTTGTTAATAAATAATTTAAAACTTTTTGTTCCCGCTTAAATGTACCATAGTTAACTAAATGGAAAAATAAATTTCTTAAGTACAAACGTCAGGCGTATTAATCTATAATGCCGGATGATTAATTTTATGTTTTCGAATGACAAACATTTATAATGAAAGCATCTTTAATTTGTTTTGTTGTAAAGAACCATAAGATCCTTGATGCAAAAAATAAACACTTATAAAAGTCAAATTATCTCTAAAATTTAAATGAAAACTATCTTCCTCCTTGTACTCTTTAGTTTAGCTATAAAAAATGCTGACGCCCAAACGTCTTACCTCCTTAAAGCCGACCGTGTATTTGATGGCGTGATCATGCATGATCAGTGGGTGGTACTTGTTTCGGGAGAACAGATTGAAGCTATCGGTCCGGTTGGCAAAATTAAAGTCGGCGTATCAACAAAAATTATTGAACTGAAAGGCCAGACGCTTCTTCCAGGTTTAATTGAAGGACATTCACATGTGCTTTTGCATCCATACAATGAAACCTCATGGGATGACCAGGTATTGAAAGAAAGCCGGGTTGAACGTACGGTAAGGGCGACGAGCCATTTACAGAAAACGCTGATGGCTGGCTTTACAACCATTCGCGATCTGGGTACAGAAGGTGCAGGTTATGATGATGTTGGATTGAAACAAAGTATAGAGAAAGGTTTAATTTCAGGCCCCAGAATGTTAGTGGCGGGGCCTGCAATTGTGGCTACAGGATCCTACGGCCCGAAAAGCAATGTAACTGCAATAAAATTGATTAACGGTGCGGAAGAAGCGGATGACCAAAATATAGTAAAAGTTGTTCGTGATCAGATAGGTCATGGAGTTGATATGGTAAAAATTTATGCGGATTACGGCTGGGGAATTAATGATTCTATTCAGCCTACTTTTCTTGAAGAGGAGATCAGAAAAGCGGTATTAACAGCCAAAAGCAGCGGTCGCGGTGTGGTTGCTCATGCAAGTTCAGTGGAAGGAATGCGCAGGGCGATACTGGCTGGAGTAGAAACCATAGAACATGGCGACAATGGAACACTGGAGATTTTTAAATTAATGAAGGAAAAAAATGTGGCCTTTTGCCCTACACTTGCAGCAGGTGATGCCGTGTTACAGTACAAAGGTTGGAAAAAAGGAACTGAGCCTGAACCGCAACGGATAATTGAAAAGAGAGCGTCTTTTAAACTGGCTTTAAAAGCTGAGGTAACCATTTGTATGGGTGGAGATGTGGGGGTTTTTTCTCATGGTGATAATGCAAAAGAAATGGAAATGATGGTTGATTATGGCATGAAACCTATTGACGTTTTGCGCTCGGCCACTTCTGTAAACGCAGATGTCTTTCATATCGCAAAACAGGTTGGCCGCATCAAAACAAACCTGATTGCAGATCTTATAGCCGTGAATGGAAACCCTGCAGAAAACATGTCAGCAATAAGGCAGGTAACAATGGTTATAAAGAGTGGTAAAATTGTAAAAGAGTAGTTCAATGCAGCTTTTTCAATTGATCCAAAGTGTATTGAACCATATCCTCACTCACATCTAAATGCGTTACAAAACGAATCTTTTGCTTCCCAAAAGTGTTGCATTTTATGCCAAGATCCTTCAGCTTTTCTACAAAATGAGATGCATCATACCGATCATCCAGTTCAAAAATTACGATGTTGGTTTCAACAGGTAATACTTTTTTAATAAATGGCAAACTGTTTAAAGAGGTTTCAAGCAGGGCTGCGTGATCGTGGTCATTCTGCATCCGGTTAACGTGATTATCCAGGGCGTAAATTCCGGCTGCCGCCAAAAAACCTGCCTGGCGCATCCCACCTCCCAAAACTTTTCTTATCCGTTTTGCTTTTGCGATGGTTTCTTCGCTGGCAAGTAAAACAGATCCAACCGGAGCCCCAAGACCTTTAGAAAGACAAATGGAAATTCCATCAAACATAGCTCCATACCCGGAAGCCTTATCACCTGTTTTAATCAAGGCATTGAATAACCTGGCACCATCAAGATGAAGTTTTAGATTTTTTAATCTGCATAAATGATAAATCGGTTCAATTTGCTCAAGGGTATAACAACTTCCGCCTCCCCGGTTTACTGTGTTTTCTAATACCACTAAACTAGATTTGGGGTAGTGTAAATCAACAGGATTTATTTCCGCTTCAATTAATTCTGGGGTTAGCCTTCCCCTGTCGCCGTAAAGTAAGCGTACAGAAGATGCCGAATTAAACGCAATACCACCACCCTCATACCGATAAACATGCGCAGTTTCATCACAAATCACCTCATCCATGGGCTGAGTAAAGCACTTAATGGCAATTTGGTTGGTCATGGTTCCTGAAGGGCAAAAAAGCCCAGCCTCCATATTAAACATCAAGGCTAATTTTCGCTCCAGTTCATGAACGGTTTCATCCTCATCTAAAACATCATCGCCCACCCGGGCATTTATCATGGCTTCCAGCATTTCCTTTCCGGGCCTGGTTACCGTATCGCTCCTTAAATCAACAATCATAGTCTTTAATTACAAAATTAAATGTAAAAATCTTACTTAAAATTCTCTTTAGACAAGTATTTATATAAATTTTTATTCTATGTTAAATTATTCGCTTGTTTCTGTTGTTTTCTACTCTAAAATTAGTAACATCGCAAACTAAATAATTGCATTTAAGTTCATTAAGAATCTGGGTTTTAATAATTGAATTTGGTTTACCCGCAAAAATTCTGTGTGAATTTTTAATTAAATGATAATTTTATAATCATTTAATATTTATAATTTTAAACTCCAATAATATTAAAGCTATGATCATTATTGCCGATGGAGGCTCAACTAAAACCAATTGGTGCTTATTAAACGAAGAAGGTGAAAAAATTTATTTCAACACTGAAGGGTATAATCCTTATTTTTCTGACTCTGAGTACATCATAAATTCCCTTAAAAAAACCCTTCCTCAAGACCTAAATATTAGCAATATTGATAAAGTTTATTATTATGGTGCTGGTGTACACAACCAAGAAAAGGCGGACATTGTAAAAAAAGCATTAAAAATGCAATTTACTGAAGCTGATGTTTATGTAGGTCATGATTTGCTGGCAGCCGCCAGGGCATTACTGGGAAACAACGTTGGTTTTGCAGCCATATTAGGTACAGGAACAAACACCTGTATTTACGATGGAAAGGAAATTTCCTCTAATATTGATTCGCTGGCTTACATCTTAGGTGATGAAGGAAGTGGTTGCTACATCGGCAAAAAACTTTTGTCTGATTATTTAAGAGGCTATATGCCTTTAGAAGTAAGTGAAGTATTTTACAATACGTACAAACTAAGCCATGATGAGATCATGGATAACATTTATAGTAAACCACTGCCCAATCGTTTTTGTGCAAGTTTTAGCAAGTTTGTATACGATAATCCGGTAAATATTGAATATTCCAGAAACATTGTAAAAAGTTCGTTTATAGATTTTTTTGAGAATTTAGTAGTTCATTATCCCGATTATAAAAACTATTCTTTTAATTGTATCGGCTCTGTAGGCTATAATTTTAGAAACGTTTTAGAAGAACTTGCTATTCAATACGGGATGAAAATCGGGCGTATTATGCGTTCGCCGATTGATGATCTGGTTAAATATCATCAAGACAACTTAAACGGTTAAGCACTGTTTTAGATCCAACGTTTAGATGTCTTCAGAATCCGTGATAAAATCAGGACTGTAAATTAGGTAACTCACCAATTAATTCTTCTGTTTCATCAAATAGAGATTTGTTGGTTTTAATAAATAACACCACTATCACCGCAATAACAATTAAAACCTCTGCAAAGTAAATAGCATTTTCGGCGTGTGAATTAAGAAGATGATTGTAAAAAAACAAAAAGCTAAGGTTTGTAAAAGTATGGGCTAAAGAATAAACACAACCCATGTAAAACCCTGTTTTGTGAGGCGGGATGCTTCCCCCAAGAAATACATACGGCGGTTTCATCATACTTCTCCAGCCAATACCAAAGCTGATCGTTGGAAAAAATTAAACATTTGTTATTATAAAGGGTATGCGCATCAGCCTGATACCAGCCACCAGCAGATTTCTGAAATGAGCACTTTTCGTTTTAACTTTTTTTACGAAAAAGATCAACTTATATCCAGAGCAATCCTGCAGCCTTCCAAATAAACTGCCAATTAACTGCCAAAAGGCATTGCGATTTAACATAACCTAAAAATAATGGGGTCTTCTAAAAATGGGATCTTCTTCTGCAATAAGGGCTAAAGTACCATTGCTCATTGGGCACAATAGCAGGCAGAATAATTATATTAATCATTGGCCCGACAAGACATAAAAAGGAAAGTATTGCTTCGTCAGCATCTTGATACGAATAAATAGGACCCATATTTGTTTGCTGAAGTCAGAAGCTGTACTGGATTCGGGAAAATCTAAAATTCAAATTTAATATCTGACTGAACTTTAATGATGATTTGGTATCAATGAGATTTTTAATTTCCACAAAAAAAAACTATACTTAAGTGCAGCCAGATTATTTTATCGAAAAAGCAAACAACTACTTTAGATTGAGATGATATATATAATTAATGAGTTTAATGATTTATGCCATTTCTAGGTATCCTACACCAATCTAATGAAAGTTTTAACCACCTATGAGTAAAACAATTATTGTATCGAACAGGCTACCTGTAAAAATTACCGATGACAATGGGGAGTTAACTTTGTCTGCCAGCGAAGGTGGACTGGCAACCGGGCTGGGATCAATCTACCAACAAGGTGAAAATGTTTGGATTGGTTGGCCAGGCATGGATATTACAGAACCGGAGCAGCAAAAGGAGGTAACAGAAAAGCTTAAAGCTATAAAGCTTATTCCTGTTTTTTTAAATCAGGAAGAAATAAGCGAGTACTATGAAGGATTCTCAAATGAAATACTCTGGCCTATTTTCCACTACTATGCCTCAACATTTACCAACTACCGGCAGTCTAACTGGGATTTTTATCAATTGGTGAATACCAAATTTAAAGAAGCTGTGGTAAGTATCGCTGAACCGGGGGATACTTTATGGATCCATGATTACCAATTGTTATTATTACCCGGGATGTTAAGAAAAGCACTTCCTGGTCTCAAAATTGGTTTTTTTCTGCATATACCATTTCCCTCTTACGAAATGTTCAGGCTGATTCCGTGGCGGGCGCAACTTTTAGAAGGAATGCTTGGTGCAGACCTAATAGGATTCCATACCTATGATGACGTTCAACATTTTATCGATGCAGTAGCCAGAATTCTTCCCTATAACTCCTCTTCAAATATCATATCAGTAAGAGACCGACCTGTAGTTGCCGAAGCGTTCCCGATGGGAATTGACGATAAGAAATACGCTGCTTTAACTGAGAAAGATGAAGTGAAAGAACAAATTGCATTACTAAATCAAAATTTTAAAGACATCAAAATTATCCTTTCAATAGACCGCCTGGACTACAGCAAAGGGATTTTGCAAAGATTAGAAGCATTTGAACTTTTATTGAATCAATATCCGCAATATTTAGAAAAAATGGTTTTGTACATGATCGTTGTTCCTTCAAGGGACACCGTACCTCAGTACAAAGAACTTAGGGATGAGATTGATAAGCGTGTAGGAAATATTAATTCATTGTACAGAACTATTGAATGGACGCCAATATTATATTTTTACCGTTCATTTCCAATTGAAACACTATCCGCACTTTATTATATCGCGGATGTAGGTTTGGTTACGCCTATGCGGGATGGAATGAACCTGGTTAGTAAAGAATATGTTGCCAGCCGAACCCAGAATAACGGGGTGCTCATCCTTAGTGAAATGGCGGGAGCTTCTAAAGAGTTAATTGACGCCTTGATCGTAAATCCCAATAATATTGGTGATATAATGCAAGCCATAGTGAAAGCCCTAAACATGTCTGAAAGTGAACAAAAAACCAGAATGGAATCTATGAGGGAGGTTGTTTCTAAATTCAATGTGTTCCATTGGGTGAAAATTTATATGGACAAATTAAATGAAGTAAAAGAACTGCAACGCTCAAGAGAATCAAGGCACATTGATAACCATATAGGTTTAAAAATTAAGGAAGCTTTCAGAGCAGCGAAAAAACGTATTCTGTTTTTAGACTACGATGGGACTCTGGTGCAATTTCAAAATAATATCCAACAAGCAAACCCTGATGCCGCACTTTACCAACTTATAACGCAAATGGTTTCTGACGAAGCCAATGAGGTTGTTTTGATTAGCGGCCGGGATTACCGTAACATGGAAGACTGGTTCGGACAAACCGGTGTAGACCTCATCTCTGAGCATGGCGCCTGGCAAAAACTTAGAGACGGGGAATGGGAAAGTATAATTGGTTTAAATGATATCTGGAAGGTGGACATTATGCCAATATTAAAAGCTTACGTAGACCGCACCCCGGGCTCGTTTATAGAGGAAAAAAGTTTTTCGCTGGTATGGCATTACCGGAAATCACCGGAAGGTTTAGGTGAACTAAGATCTAATGAACTTATTAATAACCTCACTTATCTTATTAAAGACAAAGGTTTGCAATTGTTGCCGGGAAACAAAGTAATTGAAATAAAAAACCTGGAAGTTAATAAAGGTAAAGCTGCTTTAAGCAGATTGTACCAGCGGAAATATGATTTTATTTTGGCTATCGGAGATGATCACACGGATGAGGATATTTTTAATACAATACCCGATACCGCATTTACTATTAAAGTAGGAAGTATGATGTCGGCAGCACGTTTTTATCTCCGCCATACGGAAGAGGTGAGGGAGTTTTTAACTGACCTGACTAAACCGGTTTAAAAAAAAAGAGATAGTTATTTGATGACGATACCAAATCAATCATAGGGAAACTGCCATGTTTAAAATTTGCCCTTTATTTAAAAAAGCACGGGTTGTGCTTTTTTAAATAAAGGGCAAATTTTATTACAAAAAAACCGGCCGATCCAATTTTATGGCAATCCGGTAAGCCGCATTCATTAAACCAACATGGCTGTAAGCCTGAGGGAAATTGCCCCACTGACTGCCTGTTTCCTCGTCCACATCTTCGCTAAACAATAACAAATGATTTGAGTACTGCATCAGGTTTTCAAATTCGCGTAAAGCATCATCCATTCGCCCAACACAGGCTAAAGCCTCTACATACCAAAAAGCACAAATCAAAAAAGTGGTTTTTGGCTTGCCGAAATCGTCAGAATGCAGATAACGGTAAAATAACCCACCCGGAGTTTTTAATTCTTTTTCTAAAGCCATTAAATGATCTTTCGCACGCTCTGAGGCTGGATCCAGGTAGTTCATCATGATCAGTTGCAATGTACTGGCATCCAGATGCGGACTACCGACCGCATGGGTATAAACTTTTCTGACCGGGTCGTAACAACTTTCTATATGCTGTGCCGCCCGGTTTTTTAACAAAATGGCTTTGCTCATCAACTCCCTATCATCTATTGCCAAGGCCATTTTTTCGGCGGCAGAACACCCGGCCCACTGAAAAAGGTTACTGTAACAATGAACGTTCGCTATGTTTCTGAATTCCCAAATCCCAGCATCTTTTTCATCAATGGTCCGCTCTACTTTAGAAAGCAGGTAGTTAATCCATCTGGCAGAGTCTTTACGTTCTTTAAACACAAAACGGTGATCTATATACAAAGGAAGCATTGAGATAAGCACTTGACCATAAATATCATTCTGGATGTGTTCATAAGCTTGGTTACCCACACGTACGGGCTTGTTGCCAAGATATCCGTGTAGGTGATCCAGGATTATTTCGGTCAGAACCTTTTCTCCCGTAATTCCATATAATGGCTGATATCTAAAATCTTCTGAAACCGAAATGTTGCTTAAATAATTAAAATACAACTCCATTTCTTCAAAGTGTCCAATATAATTTAAGGAATTGATCACATAAAAACTATCGCGAAGCCAGCAATAACGATAATCCCAGTTACGGCCGCTTTCTGGAAATTCTGAAAGACTGGTTGTGCTTGCCGCGATAATTGCACCTGTATCCTCATATTGATGGATTTTTAATGCCAGCGCAGACCGAATAACCTGCGGCTGATAGAACGAGGCAATAGATGAATGCTTAATCCAGGTTCTCCAATAGGTCTTGGTTTCCCGTAGAAACTCTTCAGAGGTACTTACAAGAGGCGCCTCTAGCGGAGTACCAAAAGTTAACACCAGATATCTTGCCTCGTTTAACACATTAAGCTGTTCGTCAAGCACGTAATTTATCGGGATATTCGTGGTCAGCCGGATGTTTTCTTCAGCACCTCTATAGTCGATATGACTGCTTCCGCGGTGTGTTTGGAGCTCTTTTAATCCGTAATCGTAGGTAGGTTTACACTTTACTTTTATCCTCGGACTGCCCTCTAACACTTCAACTTTCCTGATGAGCATCAATGGCTTAAAAAATCTTTCATACTTATGAAAACGCGGGGCAAAATCAGTTATTCGATATTTGCCTTCCTGACAAGTAATTTCGGTACAGAGTACGTTGGTGTTCTCAAGATAATATTGATTAGAAGTATATTCGCCGGCCGGAAGAATGGTAAATGAACCGCCTTTCTGATTGTCAAGCAATCCTCCGAACACAAATGAGCTGTCAAAACGGGGCCAGCAAAGCCACTCAATATTTGTATTGATATGCACATGCGCCAGATAGCCACAATTGCCAATTATTCCTGTTTGATAGGTGTGTTTTACCATCTAAATTGTTTTGGGTATTGCGTATTATGAAATTAAATAACTCAAATCAGTCCTTGATCAAAAATCACAATCCTTTGTTCTTGATTCCTCCTTCAATTTCAGCTCTTGTTTTAGGCAAACAACCTGGGTGATTATTTTGAATGAAACCGATCAACCCTTCCCGAATCTGACAGCGGAGATCAAACACATCCGAAGAATTTCTGCCACTAACCAAAGCCCTGATTTCTATACTGTCACTTTTTGTTTCGGTTACCTGCAAGGCCATCACTTTCTCATCCCACAACGCATTCGATTGAAGTAAACGACTTAACTCTTCCCTCAATTTTTGAATTGGGGCGGTGTAATCCAAATAAAGAAAAACCGAACCAATAAGTTCTGCCGAAACACGAGTCCAATTTTGAAAAGGTTGTTCGATAAAATAGTTAATGGGAAGTATTAATCTTCTTTGGTCCCAAATGTTTAAAACCACATAAGTCATATTAATTTCTTCAACCCTGCCCCATTCGCCTTCCACTACCAATACATCATCAATACGGATCGGTTGCGTAAAGGCGATTTGAAAACCAGCCAGAAGATTCCCCAATGACTTCTGTGCGGCAAAACCGATGATAATACTCCCTACGCCCACACCTGTTAACAAACCTGCCCCTATCTTTCTCATGCTTTCAAAACTCAGCAAAATAATACCGGCAGTAATGATCACAATTAAAGCAACGCTTATTTTGCGTACAAACTGAAGCTGTGTTCTTAATTTCCGTTCCCGCAAATTGTTTTCTTTACGAAAATCATACCGGTGATAATAATAATCTTCAAGAATTTTTATTATTTGAATGATTAAGAAGGCAAATACAAGGGTGAAAAAAATTTCAATAACCCTACCTAATGGCAAAAAAGTTGATTTACCCATTTGCATAGACGGTAGAGCAATGCTAAGCATAAGCAGTGGCAGGAAAAAGGTCATCGTCTTTTTGAGATGCCTGATAATTGATTTTACCAGATAATAATCGGTAATCCTTGCATAGTAGTTAAAAGACTGGCTTAAGATAAATTTTAGGAGAAGACCGGCAGAGATCGCAGTTAGGGCAATAAGAATGTTCAAAAGCAGATCCGGATACTTTCCAAACAAGTCATTGATTTGATCTGACATAAAAAGCCTAACAATCTAATTGCTTATAAGTTATCTTCAATAAAAACTAATCAATATTAAAAAAGATTTTTAATAAAATATTCTTAGGATAATTGGATAAATAACTCTGTAAATAACAGCAATCTTTTAGTCCTCAATTTTATATTTATTCATCAGTTTTATCAGTACGCCGTTTGTCCAGCCAAAACCATCTTGTGAAGGATACTCACCACCACCTGCTTCTAAGTTTGTATCGGTAACATTATACTTTTCCATTAATTTTCCTGTACGATGAAAAATCTTGATGTTTAGAGTGATCCAGCGTTCGGCAATTAACCTGGCCAAATCATGCTGACGGTAGTTTTCTAATCCATGTACAGCCATCCATTGTAAAGGTGCCCAGCCATTCGGTGCATCCCATTGCTGCCCGGTATTATTTAATGTTGTAGTTAAGCCTCCAGACTTTAAGAATTTAGACTTAATATTTTCTGCTATTTTTTTGGATTGATTTGCAGTGCTCATTTTAAAAAACAGCGGATATACTGTTGCCAGGGAAGGGATTTTTACTTGTTTTTTTGTCTGAAAGTTATAATCGTAATACAAACCATCATTTTCATTCCAGCAATATTGATTTAAAAAATTTATTCTTTTTTCTGAACCGGCTTGATAAAAGGCAGCCCTTTCGTTATCACCCATAAGCTTATACGTTTTAGCAAGTGTTTGCTCTAATCCATATAATAAGCTATTCAAATCAACCGGTATAATATCTGTGGTTTTAATAGATTGAATGTTTTTACCATCGGCAAACCAACGGCTACTAAAATCCCAGCCGCTTGCAGCGCCTGAACGGAGATGCCTGTATATTTCTTTGCTATTTCTATTTGAATTTAAAGCGGTTAAAGAATCCTCACGAAAGCTTTCCTGCCGTGGGGTTTCCCTATCGTCCCAGTACCGGTTCATGGTAAAGCCCTTTATTGAAACTACACAACGGTCAGCGGATACCAGTTTTAGTTTAGACTGATCTGCCTGCATCCAATAGCTATATTCCTTTTCCATCGCCGGAAGATACGATCGGTAAATGCTGTCGCCTTTAACTTCTGCGAGCAAACCAACCATTAATGAGAAGAATGGAGGCTGCGAACGGCTTAAATAGTACGAGCGGTTTCCGTTGGGAATATGTCCGTAAGCTTCAATCAGGTAAGCAAAGTTCTTAACCATATTCTCCATTAAAGCGGTTTCTTTACTTTCCTGAAGCCCGAGCATCGTAAAATAAGAGTCCCAATAATAAATTTCGCGAAAACGCCCTCCTGGTACCAGGTAAGGATTTGGCAGCGGAAGTAAAGAACTACCTTCTACTACCAAATCAGGTTTGCGTTGTAATGCTTGCCATAATTTTTCTATATGAAGTTTAACGCTTTTTGAAGTATCCGATTGGTATGAACTTACAAAATTACCAGGCACAAAGAAATTACTATCAATAAAAGATTTGAGCGAGAAGCCTTGTTTGTTCCTATTCAATCTGTAATCCGTTAATATTACCCCCGGGCTTTTTTTAGGCACACAGTCAACAAACGTTTTACCATCTGCAAAAACTTTCTCCATTTGCACAGATGTAAACAGTTCTTTGAAAATTTCATCAGGGGTTTTAACCTGTTGAGAAAAAACCTGAAAGGAAACAGATACGAAGAAAATTAAGGAACAGAATCTGATCATAAAAGCGAAATTACAATGTCTGGAAAGATAATAAATTTGCTGATTATGTGTTTCAAGACTTTGATAAAAGCTGATTGCCAAAGCAGCTAAACCAGACAGAAACGGTAGCCCAGTGAGGCTTGAATGGGCTAAAGTGTATAGCCGGGTTATCCTTAATATAAACATAGAAACCTGCTTTCCTAATCCCCATGAGATTGAAAAGCAGGTTTCTAAATAACAGTTTAGTTTGCACCATCAGTTTGGGCCCGGCTAATAGCCAGATCACCTACCTTTTTGCCTGTAACAAGCCCTTGCTGACAATCTGAACGGAAATGGATGCCTCCAAACATTCTGGAGTTAGACGCTTCTAAAGCCATTGCAGTAAAATCAGCAGCCTTTTGAGGAACTAAATGACCAAGAATTGTAGCAGCCGCCGCACTAAAAGTTGAGTGGCCGGAAATATACGCCGGAAAATTTGGCACCCCGGTAAGGGTCTTAATGTTGGGATCCAATTGGCAGGGACGGGCATTTAAGTAAAAATATTTTGTATCCCAACACACAATCGCCGCATCCATCAAAGCTGAGTTTAACAATGCGTAATTCCGTGCCCAACGAATCTCGCTAAACTGGCCTTTTATAAATTCATTGGTAGCAATGGCGTTCCAATGACCCGGAGGAGTATACGTACCAACACCGTCAGCCCAAAAATTAACAATTCGCATATTTTCTCTGGTTGCGTTTTGGGTAAATTTTAATACTTCATTTGTTTCCGTCCGCATTTGATCGCTATTTGTTGGAGGAGGGGGAATGGCACGAAGTGAAGCAACCTCGGCCTGTGCGAAAAGTAAAGGTTTTACTTTACCGAACAAGGCAAGCATCGGAGGCCTTTTAGGAGATTCTAAGGATATCCAGGGAGTTTCTCCTCTTGCGATGCAATCAGATTCCAGTTTGGCCCAAATTGCGGGGTTCCCTCCTGCTGTAGCCATCCCGTCTGTTTTAGCACGCTGAACAACCTGACGAGCTACCCAACGACCTAAAGAATCACCAGCCGCAAGATCACTTTGAACATTGGCTCCGCTCCATAACCGGTAATTTTTTTCCTGCTCAGCCATTTTCTTGATGTACTCTATATCAGCGGGGAAAAGTAACTTCATTATTTCTAAGGATGCCCCTGAAATTACCGCATCTTCTGATGGATATGAAGGAAGATCAGTTTTGGGAACAGAAACTGACAGGGTTAGATCCGTTTTATAAGGTGCCGGCCTATTGTGCAAGGTTTTATATTTCCATGCCATAATTAGTGCATCATATTGCGCAAGACTTAAATAAGCGTAGGCCCTCGCTGCATAAGGCGGGTTTGAAAAAGGAAAAACCGGATAAGAAAAAGGGTTTGCGGCACTCGGGGCTGGATACGTGTTGTCTTCTTTTTGATAAGGAGGAATGTTGTGCTTCGCTACAAGTTCACGCATGATTTCGTTCCAGCGCAGCACACTTCCTGCTTTCCAATAATCTATAGCCTTCTTTTGTTCTGCTGAAAGGTTGGAACTGAGCACTTTCAATTCTTTTAATTCTTCCTGGTAAGACGAAGAACTAATCGGCAGAGGATCTGGAAAAAGATTTCCACTAAGTGATGCCACTATAAACGGTTTCCAGGTTCCTCCGTTAAGATCTTGTGTTGCTGGATTTAAAGATTGATAATCTGCATTAGATTCAACGACATCTTTATTACAGGAAAGAACAAGCATTGCTAATCCAAATATTGATAAAGTAAGATTTTTTTTCATCTGAGTATTTTATTACTAATTGTGCCGAAAATCAAATGATAAACCAATTTGTTTACCGGCAGTTAAGATTAAATTTTATTTCTTTGAATTTTTAAAAGGAAAATCGAGTATGTAATCTATACCTGTTAAAAAACCCGCGGCCTGACCAACATTTCTGCCGGCTATTGTATTCCATACATTGGCATGAAACCCAAGGGAAGGGAGCGATTTCAAATAATATTTCCCCTCAAGGCCAATTTTTGAGCTGTTCATTCGATTGCTGATAAAAGGCATGTCGTTCTTACGGATATCAAATCCGCCGAAAGTAGTCATGTTGTCAACAAAAACCTCTGCGAAACCTCTGGTATTTCTATATCCTGTTCGAAATTGAAAACTGCCCGCATCAGGCATTCTCACCGATGATGAGTTAATCTGATGATCCGTATAATAAGCAGACCTGTCTATAGAAACATTTCCACGGTGCATATATCCGGCAGAGATTGTTGCAAAAATCTTGTTGAATTTGTAATCTGCCGTTAGTCGGCCGTTTAAAACACGGCTTCCCATACCAATGGTCATTGGCATAAAATCCACATTATAATTATTGCTTGGTGTAGAATATCCGGCTACTGCAAAAAGTGAAAGAAATTGTTTACCAAACTGCTTTTTAACTGGTCGCCATTTTACAAAGAAAGACACATCCTGAAAACCTTTCAAGCCACTTAATGTGCCCTGACTGGCTACAGTGGACATATAAGGTAAAGTAGCCATTATATTCAGGTTTTTTCTCAAACCATAATTTAACATTAAAGCGGCTGTTCGTGTTGACAACACACCGATGTTCGCGTTATTGCGCTTAAATTCTCCCTCCCAGTAATTTTCCCAGCTATTGTAAGCATAGGTTCCAGCAATACATAAACGTTTTTCTCCCATCATTAAGCCGTCCTGCTCGGTCTGGGCTTTCGCAACTATGGGCAATGTAAAGAGCATTATAAAACATAGTTTAACTATACGTTCTAAGTATTTTTTCATAGATTCTAATTTTTTGAAGTTAATTTGGAATTTGATTTGCGCAACTTTAATCGGTTAGTTACTAACTGGCCAATCTGTATGCCTTGTAAAGTTCCTACTTTACAAGAATTTGTATAATGAATTCCTCCATATACACGTGATCTGCTTGCTTCCTGAGCTGCTTTACGAAAAGACTCAAATGTCCTCTGCGGTAATCCAAATTCTGTTCCCGAAGTATCTCGAAAACCGACATTATCTCCATATACATCTGTCAACACTTCGGCGGTAGCTGCAGAAATTACCGCATGACCGCTTGTATATTCTGGAAACGGAGGAGTTTGTAAGTATGGCCGCCACTCCGGGTTAATATGTCGCTTGATAACCGTTTCCGGCCGCACATAATTTGTTTTAAACTTTGCTTCCCAGCAGCTTATGAAGGCATCAAAAAGTGCGATAGATGAAAGCGCATAAGTGCTTACCGTTGTATTGAAGTCATCTTTGTTGTTTTCGCTGGCTATGCCTACAATATTTAACCAATGACCGCCGGGAGAAAACTTTTTAGTAGCAAAGCTGACATGACCAACCACATTTAGTTTAAAAGGGTTATCGTCCCAAAAATCGGCAATTTGTTTTTGCTCATCAGTTAAACTGTCCACAATCAATTTCACTTCAATTAAGTTTTTATAGAAGTCGCCTTGCTTGTTTTTTATATTGTAAACCGGCGGGGCAGGGTAAGAAATTTCTGAAGCTGAGTCTAAAACCATAGGCCTGATCTCGCACCAGTGCGGCTCAAGTGCCTGAGCATACATGGGTGGCGTTGGAAGCCAGCGTCCATCCTCATCCTTTACGGTAAATTTGCTTGCAGAACGGAGCTTTAAATAATTATCATTTTTGCTCCAAAGCAGGATATGTTTTGCCACTTTGTCCGCGTAATTTATTGAAGCATCCATAACCTCTCCCGGCATACCTGCATCATCCGCCTTTTGCTTTAATTCATCCACATATTCGTCCATGCTTCCTTCCGGGAAGGTTACTGCATTACCAACGGTACAAAAGGCAAGCAATGAGGCAAAGTGAAAGTCAACATTCTGATCATCAGGCTTGGGCACCGTACGTAAATGCTTAATTTGCCCTGCAAGTGACCGATAATTATTTGTATCGCCGGCGGCAATTACTTCATAAGCCGCTATGTTTGCATAAGCGTAATTTCTAGACGCAATTACAGGTGGAAAATTATTTTCAAGCACAATATTATTGAGCCTTTTAACCGTCTGGCGATACAGAGCGGGGTCATGCACAACTTTTTTATAATCAGATTGCTTGCAAGAGGTGATTAGCAGAAATATTCCCGCCGTCAAAAATGAAATACGATTCATAGTAAGCTTTAAGTTAGACAATACATTTTTTTAAAGCCGTTGGCTTTATACTAGGATGTATGAACTCTGGGCGGCATTTTAAGCTTCTGAGAAAAGCCTTTGTGTATCTCTAAAGTGTAAAGAAAACGGTCCTGCCTTATATTGATTATGATTGGCAAAGATGAGAGAAGATTTTTTACTTCCTGATAATAATCGGTTTTAGCTTGTTTCAGAACTGGTTTTTTATTTGTTTCTGAAGTCAGATCATTTACTTTTTTGTAGTAATCAGCGCTATTTTGTTCTATCTGATATTTTTCGGTATGATCAATACATAATAATATTAGGGTGTCCCGCAACACTTTGCGCTTAACATATTTGTAAGTTTTACCTTTAAAATTCATTTCACCGTCTATAGATTCAAATTCACGCCAATCTGTTTGATACGGTAAGTTGATTGGGATTTTAACAGTTATTAAACGCTTGTCAAGCTCGTTAAGGGATTGGATTGTAGACGCAATGCGAATGTCTGCCTGCTGCTCCAAATAGAAAAAAAACGCTTTGTAACCTATTATATTAAACAGGAACACAAAGAGTAAAAATATGGATGCGGTCTTTTTCAAAATCAATGAACAAGATACGTTTTTTTCTCAATTCCGACACCTGTCATTTTAAGTGATTTCCAGCCCGGCGGAAGTGTAGATTTTAATTGAACGATGCCTTTATCTGTAATATCCAAACCGCCAAATCCCATTAATAAAGACTGTATTATGCCCCCTGCACCTGTCGCGAAATAAGGATTGGTTCCACCTTTAGTTTCGGCGATAACCCGAAAAGGAGGATTTAGATTTGGTACATAAGAATCTTTAAAAAAAGCATGGGCTTTTTTCCCATCACCTAAGCGGGCATATAAAAGGCTGAAAATAGCTTGTGTCATAGCCGGTGTTCCTTCATCCGGCACTCGTGTTTCATAATATTCAAGGTCCTTCCGGATCTGGTCTGGGTCTGTAATCTCTTTTAAAGGATACGGAAGCAGGTTAACATCACCCTGTTTAATTCCTTCGCCTTTGTAAGTAGCGTGCTCCCTTGTTACCCCGTTTTCCATTTTTAAAATTGGAATGTTGTTCGATACCAGCATCCAATCCGGATCGGCTTTTACACCTAACAATTTAGCAGCAGCAGTCGCGTTTTGCAAATTTGCTTTAGCCGCAGCATTGGTAAACGCGTTGTTGTCTACATTTTCAGCCCATTCATCAGCAGCTACTACATTTTTTATATCGTATTTTCCAGGCCCGTTCCGTTCTACCCTGCTTGCCCAAAAATCTGCGGTGGATGATAAGATAGGCCAGCCTTTTTCACGCAGCCATTCTTTATCCTGGGTTACGCTATAATAATTCCATGCAGCTAACGCGACACAGGCAGTTATGTGATGTTCAAATGGCCCGCTTAAAGCCCAAACAGGGGTTTCCTCTACACCTGTATCCGCACTTTCCCATGGAAACATCGCACCGTTATAACCATGAGAAAACGCATTTTTTCGGGCTGCATCCAATCTTTGATATCGGTATTCAACCAGTGATTTTGCGATTTCAGGCTGCAAGACCAACAATGCAGGAAACATCCAAATTTCTGTATCCCAAAAAACATGACCATTGTAACCTAAGCCTGAAAGGCCCATTGGGGAAAGTGAAAATCCTGACCCAGCCCTGGAAAATGAATACAAATGATACAACATGCTGTGTACATCCTGCTGAGCTTGCGCATCACCTTCAATTTGTATGTCGCTTTCCCAAAGTTTATCCCAGGCTTGATTATGGAATTTTATTAGTCGGTCACGCCCTTCTAATTTCGCGAAAATGGTCAAACGCTCAGCTTCATTTAACGGATCAGGATGATGAGCGGAGGTGATAGATGAACCAACAATTGAAAATTTATACGTTTGACCGGCTTTCAGATTTTTTCTGAACTTGGTTAAGTGCATGTTATTATCCCACATTTCGTGGATAAGCTTCGGTTCCTGACCATGCGCTTCATTAAACATAAATGTAGTAGATGCACATAACTGGAGTTTCCCGGTTGGGCTTTTTGCCGATGACGTTAACAGGGCAATATTTACATGCGGACGATCTATCTCATTGTAATAGTTCTGTACATCTTTTAGGGCATCCGGGGCTTCCATTACGCTGGAAGGAGAAATAACAAGATCTTTTTTGGCGATGATGGATACATCCATTAAAACGGTAAATGGCAACTGGCGAAGGGAATAATAAGTATAGGTTACCACAGCCTTATCCTGATAATCAAAACTGCCTGTGAAAGAGGCATGACGCATATCTAACTCTTGTTTAAGGTTTTTAGCAGCTTTAGCATCCAATCTCACACCATCGATATCCAGGTTCATGTTAAGCAGGTTAAAACTATTTAGAAAATTACTGACCCTTCCCCGCCCGTATTGATCATATGCACCCGCCAATACCACATTTTTTACCTTAAAGGGCTCAGGAGAGGATACTACTCCGATCATTCCGTTGGCTACGGATATGCCGTAATAATTGGAAGGGTCGATTTTGTTTACTGAAATTTTCCATGAATCAGGTTTTGATTGGGAAAATGAGTATTTCGATGGAAGTAGAAAAAAGAGTATAATTGCCAGCCTTAAAAATCGCATACCAAATAATTTTGTTCTAAAATAAAAAATTTATTAGACGCAATTTATTTTTTACTCAGCTAAATTATAAAATGAAGAAAATATTTTATGGATTGCTTATTCTATGCATCGTAAGCTTAGGCGGGGTATATCTTTTTATTCCCGCTCAGATAATTGTGTCAAAGGCTGAACGGGTAGAATCAAGTGAGCGGATAATTACACAGTACGTATCCAACTACCAATATCGTAATAGATGGTGGCCGGAAAAATATAAGGTTGCGGAACAGGATACGCAGACAAATAATTTGAAAGGTTTTTTGTATAAATTCTCAACAGGGAACTTAAATTATAAATCAATTTTGATTAAAAAAGGTAATTTCCAAAACCAAAGCTTACTTAACTGGCAAATTGTGTCAAAAAATACCTACGAGATCAGTTGGAGAATGGTCATAAAAGCAAGCAATAATCCCTTAGAAAGGTTTTTACAATACCAAAAAGCCCGTTTGATTAAGAATAACATGGATTTAATTTTTGAGAAACTCTTAAGTTATGTGGTTAGCAGCAAAAACATTTATGGATATGATATTAAAAGGAGTATGGTAAAAGATACCATTCTAGCAACATATACCATAACCAGTCCAATCTTTCCGGAGACAAAAAAGGTATATGATTTAATTGGTATAGTTAAAAAATTTGCAGACAAAAATGAAGTTAAGCAGGTAAATAAACCGATGCTCAATGTATCCCAGATTTCTGAAAGTGAATATCAAGCAACCGTTGCCATTCCTATCAATAAAGATGTTGTAACTAAATCTGAGGTTAAGATAAGAAAGATGATACCCGGGAATATTTTGGAGTTGACAGTAACAGGCGGGCCTAGACATATTGAAAACGGCTTTAAGCAGTTGAGGCTTTACATAAACGATTTTCAGCTAACATCCCCGGCAATGCCTTTTGAGCTGCTAATAACAGATAGAGTGCAGCAACCGGATACGTCTAAATGGGTAACAAAAATCTACTACCCTATATTTTAATCTGTCTTTGTTGCATAGAGGGTTTTGTTTTCAGCGGTTGAAACACTCAACAATTTTCCTTCACTTGTTAGAACTATCCACCGGCAAGCACCTTTGTCATTCAATTTTGTAATAAAACTGAGCTCATTAAAATTAAAAAGAGAATTGACCCA